>CAISEE010000001.1 GCA_903884345.1 Candidatus Adlerbacteria bacterium
GTGCGTGTCATAGACGCAGTGGTTGCTTCGGGTGACGCCCATGTGCCTATCATATCTGAAAACCGAGGGTTTTCAGACTTTCCTACAGGGAACCCGCGGCAAGCCGCGGGGTAAGGGCTGGCGCCAATTGACAAATTTGTCAGAGACAGGAAGCGCTGCTTGTAAAAATAGCTTTAAATCATCAGGGAATTTAAAATTGAATTTACTTTCAACCGCAGCTATTTCATCCGCTGTAAGGCCATCTTCAAATACCACTTCTTTGGTTTTCAAGAGATCTACCAATTCTTGCATTTTCTTGTCAGTATCCATGTTGTAATTATATCGCTACAAACTATATATGCTAAGTGAAGAGACTTGAACGCTTAAGACTCCTAGGCGACTCGTGCTAGCTCAACTTGGCTGCGAGACTAGGATTCGAACCTAGATAAACAGATTCAGAGTCTGTTGTCCTACCATTAGACGATCTCGCAATATTTCAAACCTGGCGCACAACGAACGGCACTACCCTGTCTTGTGGACCGGGGAATACCGCTATACGGTACATCAAAACGCGTTTTTTCTCAAGATGGGGACGGCGGGGCTATTTCGTCGTTGTGGTGCTTGCGGCGTCGAGCGTTTTATAAAACTCGGTGAGCCCCTGGTAGGCTGCTTTGGAGATTGCCTGGATATCTTGCTGGAGCTCGGCGTAGTTTGATCCGCGGGTCATGACACACAAAAGGTACGGGTGGTTGGGAACGTAGACGACGCCGCAGTCGTGGAGCTCGTCGACCTCGGGGGCGCCGTTTTGGGCGGCGGCACGGGCGACGCCGAACTTGTGGGCGACGGTGGTCGTGGCGGGGACGCCGGCGACGATGCCATCGTGGTAGGACGTCTCTGAAAGAAGCATCAGCGCCTTCTCTGAATCCTCGGGGGTGAGGTACGTGGCGCTATAGAGCAACCGGTAGAGCGTCGAGTACTCGTTGACCGACATGAAGTCCATCCCCTGCTCGTTTGCCGTGGCGGGCGACGGGATGTTGAGCTCGGTGAAGATGTCGTTGAAGTCGGCGAGCGTCTTTTTGTCGAAGTTGTCGACCAGGGTGTTAAGCGCGTCGTTGTCCGAGTAGACGACCATCTGGCGCAAGAGTGCCTCGACCGAGTACGTGCGGCCGCCCACCAGGTGCGGGATGATTTGCCCCGGCGTGTCGGCGGCGGGGTTGGGAGATGCTTCAAACGAGACGAACTTTTGAAGCACCGACGAATCATCTTCGGCCTCCTTGTCGTAGGCCATCATCACAAAAACTTTGAGCATGCTCGCGGGCGAGTACTTCTCGTCGCCGTTAATCTCAAACCAGCGGCCGGATTTGAGCGAGCGCAGATAGAGCGAGACGTTGTCGACCGAGTCCGACGTAACCTGTGACGCGATGAGCGCGCTCATGGTGTCTTTGAGGGGTCTCAGTTCAGGGAAGGCTTCTTCGGTGCCGGTGTCGCACAGGAGCACGGGGTTAACAAGCGAGTACGCGGAGTCGTTCTCACGCACCATCTTGCCGCGCAGCGCCTGTGCCATCGCGGCCGACGAGGGGTGGCCGATGAGGAGCCACATCGAGCCGGCACCCAGCACAAAGACCGCAGCATAGATTGCTGCGGCCCGAGCGTGAGTTTTCAAATATTGTGTAGTGATGGCTAGCATCGATCACTTGCGGCCTTGATAAACGCACTAAAGAGAGGGTGCGGGGTGAGGCAACGCGAGAGAAACTCGGGATGGAATTGCGTGCCGACGAAGAACGGGTGCTGGTCTTTGGGAAGTTCGGCAATTTCCATCAACACGCCACTGGGCGAGCGACCCGAGAAGACGAGGCCAGCCTGCTCGAGCTGCCCCACGTACGCAGGGTTCACTTCGTAGCGGTGGCGGTGGCGCTCGATGACGTCGGTTTTGCCGTAGGCCAAGCCCGCGACAGTGCCCTCTTTGAGGCTGCACGGGTAGGCGCCCAAGCGCATCGTGCCACCCATGTTGCTGGTTTTAACGACCTCCTTCTGACTCTCCATGATGTCGATGACCGGGTGGGGCGAGGCAGGGTCGATTTCGGTGGTGTGTGCCCCCGCAAGCTTGGCGACGTTTCGTGCGTATTCGATGACCGCCAACTGCATGCCGTAGCAGAGGCCGAAGTACGGAATCTTGTGCTCGCGCACGTATTGAATCGCTTTGATCTTGCCCTCGATGCCGGTGGCGCCGAAGCCGCCGGGGATGAGCACGCCCGCGTACTTGTCGAGCTCCGAGAGTTGGAGTTTGCCCGACTCGAAGTCTTTGGAGTTGATGTAAATAATCTTCGGTTTGAGGTGCTGGTGGTAACCGGCGGTCTTGATGGCTTCAAGCACCGAGATGTACACGTCCGAGAGGACGAACTCGCCCGAGTCAAAGTACTTCCCCACCACCGCAATCGGCACATTTTTTATGCCGTCTTTGGACTTTGCGACGAAGTCGTTCCATTCACTAAGGTCGGTCGGGCGCTGCTCGAGACCCAAGACTTCGGTCAAAATATCGCCGAGGCCGTCCTTCTCGTAGTTGGCGGGGACGTCGTAGATGCTCGAGACGTCCGGGGCTGAGATGACATGCTCGGTCGGGATGTTGCAGAAGATGCCGATTTTTTCTTTGCGCTTTTCATCAAGCGGGGTCGAGGCGCGTGCCAAAATAACGTCGGCCTGGAGCCCCACGCTATTGAGCGAGCGCGACGCGTACTGGGTGGGCTTGGTCTTCATCTCACCGATTGAGCCTGGAGTCGGCAGGTACGAGACCATGACGACCGCCACGTCGCGCGGGAACTTTTGCTTCAGCATTCGGGCGGCTTCAAGAAAGATGACGTTTTGATACTCGCCGATGGTGCCCCCGATTTCAATCATGGTAATGTCGGCCTGCGCGGTTTTCTGCGCCTCCTGAATGCGGCGAATAACTTCAAGCGGCACATCGGGGACGACCTCGACGCACTTGCCGCCATACTCGAGGTTGCGCTCGCGACGGATGACCTCCATATAGACGCGGCCGGTGGTCATGTAGTTGATACTCGGCATCGACTCGCCCAAGAAGCGCTCGTAGTTGCCCATGTCCTGGTCGGTCTCGTAGCCGTCGTCGAGGACGAAGGTCTCGCCGTGCACGGTCGGGTTCATGGTGCCCGCGTCGACGTTGATGTACGGATCAATCTTAATTGCCGTCACCTTGTACCCCTTGGATTTTAAAATCCTCCCGATTGAGGAGGAAGCGACCCCTTTACCAATGCCCGACATTACGCCCCCGACGACAAAGATATATTTCGGATTCGCCATACAGTAGTCTAGATTTTTAAATAGCGTTTGACCGCCAGGTAGCTTGCAATCGACCCCAACACCACTCCCGTCCCCACGATGATGAGGAAGAACATCGGGAAGTGCGCAAGGTAGTACTGAAAGACGTTGGTGCCGCCAAAGAAGTTCTCGGTCGCGTTCCCCAACCAGTAGGTCAAGGGGTAGAACATGAGGAGTGTGATGAGGCCCGAGACGAGGCCGTAGAGCATACCCTCGACCATAAACGGTGCGCGGATGTAAAAGAGGCCGGCACCCACGAGGCGCATGACGTGAATCTCTTCGCGCGAGGTGTAAATGGCCAGGCGCAGCGTGTTAAACGAGATGGCGAGCGTCGTGAGGATGAGGACGGCGATCATAATGAGTCCCAATCGCTGACCGGAGTCGGTGATGCTTTGGAGTCGCGCGAGCGCCTCGCGGTGCTGCTCGTCGAAGTAGTTGACCTTGTCGATGATCGACGCCGAGCCGTCGGTCGAGAGCGCCTGCTGCTGCTTGAGGAAGTTAGCGATCGAGTCGTACTGCGCGATGTCTTTGGCCTTGATGGTAAGGACGGCGCCCAGCGGGTTGTCGCCGAGCTCGTCGAGCGCCTGGAGCGTCAGCTGGTCGTTTTGGTGGCGCGTGCGAAAAGCCGCGAGCGAGTCATCGGCCGAGACGTAGGTCACGCTAGTAACCTCGGGCATCGCCTGGAGCGTCTTTTGGAGCGTAAGAATCTGATCCTCGGGCGCGTCGGTGGTGAAGTAGACGTTGACGTCGGCCTTGTCGCGCAGCTCCGAGAGCGTCGAACCGAGGATGACACCCGCAAAAAGCGTCGTCCCCACGACAAAGAGCGTCACGGTCATGACAAGAATCGACGCCAGGGACACGAAACCGTTCCTCCAGAAATCGAGGAAGCCTGCACGAAAGATTCTTTTAGTGGTTACCCAACTCATATGCGTATTGTACTACAAAATATACATCCCCTCACGGTCGTCGCGGATGATTTTGCCGCGATCCATCGTGATGACGCGCTTTTTCAGCGCATCGATGACACCCTTGTTGTGGGTCGTGAGGATGACGGTGGTGCCCAGGTCGTTGATTTTTTTGAGAATCTGGATGACCTCGAAGGTGTTGACCGGGTCGAGGTTCCCCGTCGGCTCGTCGGCCACGATGACGTCGGGCTGGTTGACGATGGCGCGGGCGATCGCCACACGCTGCTGCTCGCCGCCCGACAGCTCGCCCGGGAAGTTGTTGAGTTTGTCGCCCAGATCGACGAGTTCGAGGACGTGCGGCACGTCGGAGCGAATCTCCTCCTCGCTGCGGCCCGCGGCCTCCATGGCGAAGGCAACGTTCTCGTAGGCGGTCTTCTGCGGCAAAAGACGGAAGTCCTGAAAGACCGCGCCGATCTTGCGGCGCAGGTGGTTGATGCGGTTGAGCGGCACCTCGTGGATGTTGATCGACTCGAAGAAGACCGACCCGGTCGAGGGCTTCTCTTCGGCTAGGAGCATTTTGACGAGCGTGGTTTTGCCGGCGCCCGAGTGGCCGACGATGGAGATGAATTCGCCCGGCTCGACCGAGAAACTGACTCCGTCTAGCGCGATGGAGTTGTCGGCGTAGATCTTGGAAACGCGATCGTAGTAAATCACAACTCGTTCATTGTAGTACGCCCACGCTCGATTGCAAACCGCTTCCCTGTTGACTACATGAAGATACGACGAGTCCCCCTTCTCTTGCGAGTCGGGGGACGGCGGTCGTCGGTCTCATTACTTCTCTTGGAAGGTCGGAATGAGCGATACGGTGGCGGTGGTATCGAGATGTTCGCCCGTGAGCTCGGAGCAGTCGAGCGTGTAGATGGTTTCGTAGTCGAGCGGGCCGGTTGCGGTCGTCTGCGTGCCGATGACGTTGCTGCTTGCCGCGTGAGTGACCGAGAGCGCGCCGCCCGACAAGGTACAACTCGAGACGCCGGTTGCCGACCAAGTGAGCGTCGTTCCCGTGCCCGAGCGCACGCGCACCGGCGTGGCCGAGAGCTGCGAGGTTGGCAGATTTGGCGTAATCGAAGCGCTGTCATTGGCCGAACCACCAGGGCCGGTACACCGTACGGTGTAGGTCGTGGCAGTAGCCGGATGTACGGTTGTCGAGCCGCTTGTGGCACCACCGGTCGAGAAGTTAAGCCCCGAACACGAGCTGGCATTGCTACTACCCCATGAGAGCGTCACACTCTGACCTTTGTAGACGCTCGTCGAGCTGAGCGAAATGGTCGCGGTTGGCGCCGGAGGTGGCGGAGGCGGAGGCACAGGAGTCGGTGTGGGTGTTGGCGTTGGGGTCGGTGTAGGAGTTGGGGTCGGTGTAGGAGTTGGGGTCGGGGTTGGCGAAGGGGTCGTCGAACGACAAGCGTCACCGACGAGCACCCACCCGTAGTAGCCCGTGCAGTAGTTGCTTTCCAACGCGTACGTACGCCCCGACCCCGTCTCGCCCGCGTTGCAGGGGTTCGTCACGATTTGATGCACGGCTACGCATGACCTGCAGTCATCGTAGACCAGCACCCACGCACCCCACGTGCCTGCGCACGAGTCACCTTCGACGGTATAGGTTCGCCCTGTCCCCACCTCGCCCGCATTGCAAGCGTTGGTCACCGACTGCGAGACGGCGCACGGGTCAGAACTGCCGCAGGCGGCGACCGCTTTGCCGAGCCCGACCGTCGTAGGTTTGAAGACCGCCACATAGGTCGAGGGGTGCGTCGAATGTACGGGACCATATGAAACCGCGACCAGCGCCACCAGGGCGAGCGACGCGGCGGCGGCAAAAACGACGCGCTGATGCCCTCGCCACGCGTGCTGTGCTACGGATGACACTCGGCGAGCGGCGGCGCGAACGTGCGTATGTAGAGGGTGTTTCATAAAGAGTGGATTATTAAAATGCCGATTGCTTTTGCGCCGCAGCGATGTTCGCGTCGATCGCTTGTCGAAACGCGTCCAAACTCGCCGATGCGGCCGCAGGGCTGTTGCCCGGGTACGCGCGACTCCAGTCATCGACGGTCATCGATTGCGCCAGCAGCTGCGCCTGTATAAACGACTTAATCGCCTCCGTATAGTGTAGCTCATTTAACTGCGCCAATCCGAGACTATTCCACAACCACGCATTCGCGGTGGCACCGGGGACGGCGGCGAACGCTTGCTTCACCACCTGCTCGGATTCGGCCGAATTCAGCTCCTCGCCCAGCACGTACGCGAGGTCGTTGTAGCCCGCCCACTCGGTCGGCGCCCACGCGACGAAGCCGCGAAAGTCCGCCTCGGCCGAGGGTAGGTCGTGCCGGTTTATGTCGATGAGCCCACGCACATAGAGCGAGCGCAGGTACTGGGGACGCAACGCCAGCTCGGCGTTAATCTCGCGCAGCGCGTCGTCGAGCCGCCCCTGTACGAAGTCGATGCGTGCCAGCTGGTAGTGCGCCAGCGGCATGTTGGGCGAGAGCGCGAGTGCCAACCGGTAGGATGCGGCAGCACGACCAAGGTCGTAGTCGCCGCCGTTGAAGTAGTAGTGGCCGATCTTCGCCGCCAGGTCGCTGTCGTCGCGGTTGAGATAGTACACGAGCGTCGGGTGCTGCTCGAGCCACAACCCGCGAACCACCCATTTGTAGGGAGGCAGCATCGGCACGAGCCACAGAAGTAACACGAACGCGACCGCCTCACACGCGCAAAGTGCCGCCAGATGCAGACGCGACAACTGACAACTTCGATGCTTCATACCCGTATGATAACGCACCGGTCGCCGCACCGATGCCGCGACATGACTCCCGTGGGGACAACTTTCTATCGTGCGCGCGGCTTTCGCTCCAAACAGTACAGTTCGTTGGCGTACGTAAGCAAGAAAAATTGTTTCGTCTGTGCGTTGTAGGCGACGCGGTTGGTGATGCGCTCGGTGGTTTGAAAAAACGCGATGTTTCGCCCCGTCGCGGGGTCAAGCTCGTACAGGCGCCCGTCGTTTGAGCCCACGTACACGAAGCCGTCGGCAAGCAACGGCGACGCGAAGACACGCCCGGCCGTTTGAAACGCCCACTCGCGCGCATGGGTCGCGAGGTTCAGGCAGTACACTTTTTTGTCGAGCGAGGCGACGTACACACGATCGCCCGACACCACCGGCGTGGAGTAGATGCCCGCATCGGTTTGGTAGTCAAAGACGAGCGAGCCGTCACGAACGTCAATCACATACACCTTCCCGTCGAAGGAGCCGACGATGACGTAGCCGTGTGCTTCGTCGAACACGGGCGCGTACTTGATGGCTCCGCCGGTTTGATACTGCCCGATCGGCGTGCCGTCGCTCACGCGAAACAGGTAGAGCACTCCGTCGTTTGAGCCGATGGCCACCGCATCGAATTTTTTGGAGTACGCCGGCGAGCCGTGCGTGAACTCGGGCATCGAAACGTACTCCCAGCGCTTTGCACCCGTCTTGGCGTCAAGCGCCACGATCCCGCCGCGCTTCTTCCACAACCCGAACTCGAGCCCCACAAAGACTAATCCTACATCGGGCGCCACCACGGGCGACGAGCCGATCCAGTCGGCATCCTCGTACGCCCAGCGTACCTTGCCCGTCTCGGCGTCGAGCGCATAAAAATTCCCGTCGTAGGCGCCAAAGTAGAGCGCGCCGTCGTGGAGCGCCGGTGAGGAAAAAATCGTCTTCCCGTTCGCGCCTTTCCCGCGAATCGAAAAACTCCACACTTCCCTGCCCGTCGCTTGCAGGAGTGCATGCATCACGCCGTCGTCGCTGCCGAAGTAGACGCGTGTGTCGTCGAGCATGGGCGCCGACTTGGGCACGCGATGAAAATAGTTCGGGTTGGGGCAGCGCACCGCCCATGACACCACAAATGCCTCGTGATCGGGCAGCGCGAATTTCGGAACAGAAAAGCGCAGGCCGAAATCCTCGGGCGAAAAGAGTGCCGTCACGCAGACACCTTCGCCGAGCGTCTGCAGGTCGGGGCGAAACCGCACGAAGGCAAAGACGTCGCGCACCACCTTGCCCTCGACCTTGAGCGTCTCGATCTGTGCCAGGAAACTCGTGCCGCTGTTGAGAATGTCGTCGACCAACACGATCGGCAGGTCGTTAAGCGTCCCCTCGATGTGCTTTTGGAGCCACGTGTGCTTGCGCGATTTGCGAATGTAAAACCCATTGACCGGCGTCCCGCGCTCGGCGCCTTTCATGACGATGGCGGCCACGAGTGCGATGCCCACCGTCTCGATCCCACCGACTTGAAAGGGATAGATGTCGGCATACCGCTCCCAAAACGACTCGGCCGCAAGCGTCAAAAAATCGGGCGTCAGCAGCAGCGAGCGAACATCAAACAGCCACGGGGCATCATCCGCGCCCCCAGGCGAGACAATGCGCGCGCCGCTCGCGTTGGAGACGATCGTTTTTTGAATGTAGTCGCGCAGTTTTGCTCGTGCAGAATCCATACCGTGCCCACACAATACCATTATAAAATTAAAAGCGCCCCGCCGATTTCTCGACGGGGCTCTGACGGCGGTTACTTAATCTCGAATACCAGGTCGTCGCCGTGGTAGGCCGATCCGTTGTGGAAGACCTCCAACTTCACGCGACCAGCCGTGAAGGTGTAGCCGTACACGACCTTCGCGTGCATGTCGAGCCAAAAAGAACATGCAGTCCCCAGCGCCATGGGGTACGGGCCCCGGGCTCCCGCGAAGTCGCGGAAGTCACCGATGGTCTTGGTCTGGATATTCAGCCTAAGTGTCCTGTTCCAGGCTTCGCTGGCGGCGGTCAGATGCACGGGCTTCCCCGCCAGAAACTCGCCGAACGCGGCGGTCGGGCAAGCCTTGGCCGCTGCGGCGAGTTCGGCCGAGCCGATGCTCGCAGGGAACTCGGTCGGCGGCGCGGCGTTCGCTGTGGTCATAGCTGCGACGGCACACAGCGCGAGTGCGGAAACATAGACCGTATTCATTTAAAGCCTCCTGTATCAAACCTTGACCCATGCCAAGGCTGTACACATGTACACATAGACCACTCATTGAATGTTGTCAAGCCCTACCAGCCAAACCGGTGAAACCACTGTGTAAATCGGGCGTCTTTTTTGCTTTCTTGGTACAAATAGACGTAGGATACGTGTGACGCAGTCGTCGAAAGGAACAATTTGATTTCGGGCAGCACACCTTGTGCGTCGAGCGTAATCAGCGTTGCGTACGCATCATCCGCCTTTCCGATTTTTACCTGATAGTTCGCATAGTCGATCGCGATGAACTGCTGTGTCAACTGAGACGACCACTTATTCGCCGTTGTGGATGCGAGTTCAATGAGTTGCCCTGACTGGTTTGGCGTCGTGAGCCCGAACTTTTCGAGTTGCCAGCTAAGATAGTACTCGTGCAAAATGCAGTTTGCCGCAAGGTATTGCAAACCGGCACTAGCACTCATCTCGCGCTCGCCGAGGGATATCTGATCTGCATATTTGCTCCATATCGCTGACGCCTGCGCAGTACTCGTCGCTGTGGCGATTTCGAAGCG
Organism: Candidatus Adlerbacteria bacterium; assembly: GCA_903884345.1. Classification (GTDB taxonomy): domain Bacteria; phylum Patescibacteriota; class Minisyncoccia; order Phycocordibacterales; family SBAW01; genus GWA1-54-10. The sequence goes on from CAISEE010000001.1 coordinate 9,790, forward strand.
TGCGATATCGGTAGTAGCAGTACAGAGCGGATGCAGCGCATAGATCTTTTCATTGATCTCGTAGTGACGCGTACTGGTCGCCATGGTCGTGGATGCCGACGCATCCAAAAACGGCTGCAGATACGATTCATTTTTTTGCGTCATGGCAATCATCAGGACTTTTAGCAGCGCAACTGCGCGATTGATGGAGTCGTTCGTTGTTGTGGTGTAAAAGTCATGATAGGCTGCAACCCCTTTCCCTGCATCAAACGAAGCAAGTGCGTCCGCAGCAAACAATTCGAGCGTCTGCCGGACTTGCGGATCAGACTCCGCCGCAGCCAATACGGCAAACTCCGGGTATGCCTTGGTGTAGTCGCCCGCATTAAAATCTGTGAGAGCAGCGCTGTATGCTTGACTATGCAACACATACCCAGCAGGACTGGTCGCATAGGTCGAGTGAAGGCGCGTTGCCTGCTGTGACTGCATCCACATATATGAACCGACACCGACTGCAATAACGGCGATAAGTAACACAAGGAGGATGATGCAATATTTCTTCATACGAGCAGACGAAACAATTAGGCTATATGGAGATACTACGCGAGATATTGCGGCAACACCATGCCGCTATCCACTGCTCACATTCGATCATGCGTGCATGAGCACACGGGATTGGCAGCTGCATAAAAAAAGCACCCTCGCCGATGTTACTCGACGAGGGCACCAAACCGCTACCCCGTCACCGAGAGGATTCTACCCGGCATCCAATCCCCGGGGACTTCATCCTTCCCCCGGTGATTTACCACACGGGACTCATAACGCTTACCAGGGAAGTTAAACTTATACTCGTACCGATCTCCGGATGGAAGTATAAATTTCAAGACACCATCGCAGGCACTCCAGGTACCCCAGGACGTCCCGTCCGTACCCCTCACCGAGGCAAGGCTCTTGGGTGACAGAGTGATAGTCTTACCGTTACCCAGATTTCCGTCCCGGACGAAGGTAATCTCCTTCCCCGTCCAAGATGAGGTACCGCACTCGTCTGCGAAGACAGACGACGCAGTGACTGCAAAGACTGCAAAAATGATCGCGATAATGGTAGCCCGAAGAAACTTTGACATGTCGCACCTGTGTTGGATTTCAAATCTTCGGCACAAGCCGAAGAACTGATGCTAGTATAGACTAGTATCAAGATTTGTCAAGTTTTCCACAAAACAACGTTTTAGCACACTAGCCTTGGCACCCGCCGCCTTCTGCTCCACACCCACCGCCACCACCACAGTCACCATCACCACAGGTGCTAAAGCCATAATCACTTCCAGAGCCTTCGCTACCTTCGCTACCTTCGCTCACATACTCTGCAAGTGCCGTAGGAGTCGAGAAAAGCGATGGGGAGAAGAATTGCGGCCCTTGGGGATGAGACTCCGATTCACGTCCAGAACCACTTACAAAACGCCCCACCGTAGACCCAACGAAGACAAGGACCCCCAATGAGAAGAGGGCGGTAATGCGTGCAGCGATTGTCCAAACTTTCTTCATACGGCAATTGTACGTCGAATACCGCCGACACACGAGCCTGCTGTCCCCAACCATATAGGTCTATCGTTTCGGTTCGCCAACGATGACTGAGTATACGACCGATTCGGTCACCCCGTCGATACCCAGGATTGACTCGATTGCATGATCGTAACTCCCGGCCATGGCACAGCACCCTAACCCCAATTCGGCCGACAGCAGATAGACATTTTGCCCAATATGACCCGCTTCGATGAGCGCCAGACGATACCCGCGCTCACCGTACTTTTGTTGATTGCGCGCGAACACACTCGTCATGACGATGGCCGCCGCGGCATCCTGCACCTTCTCATATATGTAGAGCTGCCCGATTTCTTCTGCAGTAAACGATCGCTGCCAGAGGATATCGAGCGAATGTGTGGCGACCGCGTAGTGGTAGACCCCCGACGGCAATTCGAGCGAGGAGCGAAAGACGAGTACGTAGGTCTCGATCGGAAACATGGCGCCACCTGACGGTTGTGCGCGTCGCTTGCGTGCGTTGTCTACCGCACCACCCACTTCGCCACAAGAGTAGCGCAGCAGATGCGAGAGCGTGTGCAGCGACAACGGCTTCGCTGTATACGATCGGGTCGATTTGCGCGCGGCGATGCTCTTGGAGAGAGATGTTGCGAGGCTATCGGGAAGCCCCACTTGCGACAGATTCCCGTACGACTTGTACTCGATGCGCTTCCACGACGCAGGCCACTCGGCCGGGTTTTTAGGAATCGCGACAGAACCGGGCCCTTTGTATTGTTTAAGTGATTTGTGAAAAAGTGTAGAGAGAAACATACGCATTATATGAAAGGGTGCGGAATCGGATTCGGCTGTGCCTCACCTTGACCGTGCCTCGATGCAAACTCGCGCAGTCGGGGCGAATCGAGTGTCGCCAGGCGTTCCTCAAGATAGAGTGGGAACAGCTTCGGAACGGTAATCTTTACCGCCACATACCCTAGTCGAGTAAGCACCGGGCGACTCGCGCGATAGCAGTATACCTCGTACCCCTCACCCTTGGCACGAAATAGCTCGAGCGCGTGATCGTACTCCTCGGCAACCGACACAAATGTGCGCGCCGTACTATAAAATGCACTCTGCATAGCGTCAATCGTCGCGCCAGAAATGAAACCCGCGATGCGCTGCGCCGAATCAGCATTTTTCCAATACCCCCAACGTTCGGGTTTACCTATAAAAACACAGGGCGAGAAGGGTTCATACCCGGGAGGCAACTGATACTCTGAAAAACCAGCAGCCGCATTCGCAATACTGAGCGCCTCGGAGTAGCTTGCCCACAGATTCTTTTCTGTATCGAACCCCCCAGCGGCACCGACCGCAACCCGCGACCCATTACCACGCCGATCAACCAGGACGCATGCACAGGTCGGTATGGCGATATCGCCAGTCGTATCCAGAAAGTACACCTCGATTCCATACCGCGTACACTGCGCGAGTATCTCGTGCGCAACACTCCCCTGCGGGAAGCTCGCAGTATCGAGTACTGGTGGGGCAATTGTATTCAGCCAGTACATGACGAACGCATCCCGCTCGACCGCTTCGTACAATCCGGAAAGTACCGCCTCGTGATAGGAAAAAAAAGCACCCGCACCATTGCTCGTCATGTTAACGAGCACCGGCTCGCCTGGCAACAGCCGATAGTTCCATAACGCATACTGTGCAGGGATGAGCGCACGTGTGCCCGACAGCAACTCCATACCGCGCGCCCATGCCAATTCTGATTTGCCGTGAAAGACAAGAAGCGGATTTTGTGACTGCTGCCAGGGCAAGAAGTGGTTCAGTCGCTCCACGTTCAGAGGTTTTTGACGCGCCGCACACAAGCCATCGTAGGTTCCACGTACCAATTCAGTATCCCTGTATATCGTCAGCGATTGTCGCTCGAGCAGCTCACCGATCGCCTTTCCATACGCGTCTTCCGGGTTCCTTGAGCGCCCTTGCCCCGTGATGACAACCTGCCGACCGCTTGTCTGTTTTGAGTCAAACACATGACGTAATGAAACGACATAGAGCGGCGGCAAATCGTTTCGCCATGATACCACGTCGAAGTTCGGACGTTCTATGAGCTTATTGAGAAAAAGATACGAAAGTAGAATCTGCCACCGGGCCGGGATGTCGTAGGGCGAGACGACGCGCAGATCGGCAAAGACACGCAGCGAGGCGGCCGCGCGAGCCAACCACAACTCGAGCGTCTCGCGCACATTGAGGGGCAACCTGAAGCGCGACCCGTCAAACTCGGCCACGAACCCCGCGAGCGTGGGCGCGTCCCCCATCGATGCACGAAAGACTGACCCTTGTCGAAAGCGGGGCGTGACGTCGTTGTGGTCGTTTCGTGGGTGTTCCATACAAGCCGCCGTGTCGCGTCGATTTTACCACACCACGAGCAAAGCAACAGAAAAGGCCCCGAGTATTTCATCGGGGACCTTGTCGACGACTGGGAGTGTTCCCAGCCGCGACGTTACTTCTCAGACTCTTCATCGAAGCGACCGAACGACACCACCGTGTTGACCCGGAATCCGGGCTCAGCCTTGCGTGTGATTGGGTGCGTGTCGGTGATGACCACCTGCGCGGGCGGATTGAACACGATGCTCTTGTCCAGATCGTACTTGGTGTACGAAACTTTGCACGGGCCGGCGTTAGTCCACTTGACGCCCGCTGCCTTTTTCTTACCATCGGACAGCCATGAGACTGTCCCGTCTGTGAAGAACTTCAGCCCGTCTCCGTTTTTCATCTGGAAGGTGTAACCCGCGAAGCTCGCGGGGCAGGAGGGGATCTGCGCGAGCGCAGAGGTCGTCGCCGTCAGGGCGAGCGCAGCCGCGACGGCAGCAGTACGAAACATAGACATTACTTATCCTTTTGTTCGAATTTCAAATGCTCGATTAATACCGAGCTACTGAAATAAGTATATACTTTTACGTGTATTTGTCAAGCGCTGCTACCACCCGAAGCGTTTAAACCACTTTGCAATACGGGCATCTTTCTTGCTTGCCTGGTAGAGGTACTTGAAACCGCTTTTTGAGCCGGCAGTCGAGAGGTTGGTTGTAACCGGGGGCAGTATCCCCTCTTGGTCGAGCCTGGTGAGCACGGCGTACGAGTCATCGAGCCGATTGACCCGTGCCAAGAAGTTGGCGTACTCGAGCGACATCATCTGCTGCGTCGCGCGGGTCGAGCGCTGTTTGGCCGTCGACACCGCCAACTTGATGAGTTGCTCGGACTGGTCGGGGGTCGCGAGCTTGTAGGTCTCGAGATAGGTGCTGAGGTAGTACTCGTGCAGGAAGCAGTTGGCGGCAAGGTATTGAAGGCCCGGACTCGCCAAGGTCTCGCGCTCGCCTACGGTGATTTGATCTTCATACTTGGCGTAAACCGCCGAGGCCGCTGCGGTACTCGTGGCAGCATTGACCTCGTAGCGCGCAATGTCGGTCGTTGCGATGCAGAGCGGGTAGAGCGCGTATATCTTCTTGTTGGTGAGGTACAGGAGCGTGCTGGTTGAGGTCTTGCCGAATGTTGACGGGTCGTCCATGAACGGCTGCAGGTAGGTATAATTTCGCTGCATGGTCGAGTACGTTACGACCTGCAGGAGCGCGAAGGCGCGATTGACAGGACTGTAGCCCGTATCTTCGTAGATGGCGCGGTAGGACGCGACGCCCTGCTCTGGATCGGACTGCGTTTGCGCGTTCGCCGCGAAAAGATCGAGCGTCTGCCGCACGCTCGGGTCTTTTTCCGCGGCGGCGAGTGCGACAAACTGGTTGTACGCTTTGGTGTAATAGCCGTTATTTAAATCATCGATTGCGCCACTGTAGGTGGAGTTGTGCAACACGCGCACCACCGCACTGTTCGTTGCGGTCGATGCGATGTTCTGGCTCGTGGTCGCGCGCTGCCACAGGTAGAAGCCTGCCGCCGCGGCAAGGATGATCGCCAATAGCGCTATGCATATCGTTTTTTTCATACGGTGATGTGTACCGAGTAGGCCATAGGACAACTAGCTGCCTTGGCATCCGCCGCCGCCCTCTGATCCGCCGCCGCCGCACTCACCTTGACTACCGCCGCCGCCCTCGCCGCAACCACCATCACCACCACCTCCTCCACCATCATTATTACCGCCTTCGGCCGTGTACTCGGCTAAGGCTGTGGGTACGGAAAACAGGGAAGGCGAGAAGAACTCGGGCCCTTGGGGTTTCGCACGCATGCCGGCGTCCCTACCGTCGGAGAATCGGGCAACCGTCGAACCCACGAACACAATCGCGCCCAGTGAGAGCAGCGACATCATGCGCAATGCAAACCGCATCAATCGTTTCATACGGTTAATTATAATGCGTCGGCGACAATTCCCTCACGCGCTATCCACTGCCCCGAGCCTACGGGAAAGGGCACAGTAGTGTGGATCGCGGCTGCACACCGTGAAGGACCGGGCGACTAAAGGTCTCGGTGAGTGCGAACGGGTAGCTGTTGGGGATAATCGCGCGCACCGCATGGTAGTGGTAGTCGGCCAGGTATCCTTTGGTTGATTCGTAGACGTAGACGTCGCCGAAGGTACGCGTCGCGTAGGCCACGATATCGAAATCGAGCGGCACGTCGTGCGCAGCCGAGTAAGGCTTCAGCGCCCCGCGCAGACACCGCGCGTCGAGTGTGTCGACGAACGCGCCCCGGTCGTAGAGCAAAATCCGATCCCGTGCCATGCCGTGCGCGGTATCGAGGAAGTCATGTCGTACACCCTCGATCGTGTGTGGCTCGACGTGGTTGCCGCCGCGGATGGTCGTCTGTCTGCTCCAGAGGTAGGTCGACACCGCCTCGCCAACCGCGCGTTCAATCGCACCAAGAAGCGTTACCGAGGTCGATGCACCGACCGACCAGCCGCCGAACTTCTCGAGCACGCACACGACGGTCGGCAGCTTCGCTGCGTTCGTGTAGTCGAGCAAATGTGTTTTGAATCCTGCGGCATGAAGGTCTCGTATCACTGCAACAACCGACTCCCCTTCGGGAATCGTGCGCGGGTCAATCTGGTCGACCGCCTCGTCGCGATACCAGGCGGCAAGAAAGAAGTGCCGGTGCGTGATCTCAAAAATAGCGGAGCGCAGTGCCGCCGCATACGAATGCCCTGCACCCGCCCCATGCGTCGTTTGCTGCAACATCGCCTTCTCGTTCGGATACGCGTAGTGATTCCCGAAGAACACCGTTTGTGCGGGGACGAGACACGCGGCCCCGTCGCGGAGTCGGCGAGCCGACACCCACGAAAAAACATCCGACGCGTCGATGCGACACTCGGGGAATGCGTCTTTTTGCGCCTCGGTCGGCTGCGCGAATGAGTCGCTCGAGACGAAGGCCGCATGTTTTTTCGCGAGCTCGTGCTGTGAGGCGACGACGATTGGCACATCGTCGGGGTACTTCAGCGCCGTGCGCTCGAAGAGCTCACCCAGTGCCTTGGCGCATGCCTCCATGTAGTCGGTCGAGGTGCCACGACAGTAGCGACTCGCGTCGGTGGTGTGGAGGTACACATCATGAAACGTCGTCTGCTTGAGTGTAAAGTTGCTGTACTCGATCGGTTTGTCGATCAAGAGACCGAGCGCCACCAATTCGGACAGCATAATCCCCAGCAGCAGCTCATCGCAACTCGACGGGTTCGCGTAGTCGAGGTAGAGCAGCTTCGCCACACGAGCGGCCGAGAGGTCGCGAGGCAGGTACAAAAACTTCGAGCCGCGTTTTCGACGCGCATCAATGAGCATCTCGCGTGCCTGGTTAGTCCATGTGGTCATAGGGTTTCGTAGAGATTACAGAACGCATGCAAACGGTGTGCGCTGGTGTCGAGGCACAGGTACTGCGAATCGGCGCGCTCGGTAAAAAGTGAGTGGGCAAGCGCCGCCTGGTCGGGCCGCACGAACGTGCCGAATCGCGACAGTCGGCGACCGGCAAGAAACGCCTCGCACTCGCCAAGTCGCGCGCTCGATTGACGCCGTGCGAAATGCTCCATGCATTTTGCCACTCCCGAAGCCGAGATGTCGGTGCGAGAAAGATACCCCGCGTCGAACAAACGCTCGACGCGCGACGCCGCGAGTGCGAGTAGTGTGTCGTCGACATGTCCCGTCCACGCGCTGACTTCAGAGAAGTGAAACGGGAGATACTGCGCCCCGTCGCTGCTGCGCAGCCAATACTCAAACACCTTACGCGACTCGTAAAAAAGATTTGTTGAAAATGGATAAGTTGTGCGCAGTGCTTTGCACTCGAGATAGGCCGAGACGTATATGTACGTTAAGACGGGGTAGGTAAAGAGGTTGGCATGCGGGCGCGCCGCAAACGAATCGATGAGCTCTGTCGCATCGTCGCCAAGCTGCGCAAGAAAGCGCATCCCGTAGAGGTCGACGTAGAGCATGTCTTTGGGCAACCCTTTCACCTTGGCTTCGTCGTAGAGCGACCAGAACACGGCTCGCAGCGCCGCAACTCGCTCGCGTGGGACGAATCCAAAGCGGCTCGCTCGTGCGAGCGAAAAGAGCACGAACATAGCCCGCGGATAGTCGGGAGCGCTGGATTTGTTGATATGAATCGAGACCGCCGGAGGGTCTACCGAGATGAACGTATCGAGAATGCCGATTTCGCGGGCAATGCGGGACCGAAGCGTCTTAGTCGAAATCGAGTCCATGGGCACATGATACACCGTCCCCGCTGCTTAAAACAGAAGTACACTACTGCCAGTCAGTAATTGCTGTCGTGCCCGCCGCGTAGGGGGAAAGGTCGAAAATACGTGTCGCGGTAGCGCTTTTTTGATCGAGAAGAGCGATTGATTGCGAAGTGCCGCTTGATTGCACGTACGCGATGAAGTTACCGTCTTGTGAAAAAATCGGCCACTGTGCTTCTGTGTCGACCACGCGCTCGAGCTGCCCCGAAAAGGGCTGCCACGATGACACATGCATCACGTAGAGCTTCCCCTCCTCGGGCACGGCCCACGCGATGCGGTCGCCTTGAGGCGAGATCGCGAACTGATCGTCGAGCGTCGCCGCGCCGTTAAGAATAGTCCACACCTTCTGCGCACTCGCGGCGGTTGCGAGGTAGATGCCATCATCGCGCAGGAGCGCCACCCCGGCGACGTTCGGGACGACGGCGGGCAGCACTCCGGCACTCAAACGCAGACCCTTGTCGGTCGCAGAGTCAAAGACGTACGTGGTGAACGACTCCGGGTCGGTGCCCAGCGCATCGGCATCTTGCCCGCTGTAGACGTAGTGCGCCCAGGCCGGCACAAAGAGCGGATCGCGCTTGCTGAGCGACGGCGTGTCGGTGAGGCGCGTCGTGGTCGTGCCCGAGAGCAGCGCCAATTGCGGCGTCGTCAAATACCTCTTGCCGATGTGGTCGGTCACGAAGAGAATCCCGTGCGGCGTCACCCGAGGCATCTCTGCACTCCCCCGCAAGGGCACAAGCACGGGGTGCAGCACATGATCGGCCAGCGAGAGCGTGTAGATGCCCGATGTTGTTTTAGCGGTTGGCGTGAGCGTGAGGTAGAGCGTCCCCTGCGGCTGCGCCGACGGCGAGAGCCACCAGGGAAATGTCTGATGCCCGCGAATAAACAGCACACCCGCGACGAGTGTCGCGAGGAGTGCTGCTGCAATGAAGAGTGCGCCCGGGAAGAATCGACCCATAGGAGCGTCCCTATTACTCATTGTACATCGGGTCGAGCGAGACGGTCATGCTGAGCGACGGAGTGGAGCCGTCCTGCGCATTACAGCTCAAGGTGTAGATCGCGGACGTCTGAACGTTAGTGATTGTCTGTGTCGTCGTCGCGATCGCGTTGTTGACGGCATTCGTCGTGATTGGGCTGTTCGGCACCGTAATGCCTGAGAGGGCGCAGTTGTTGACGTGCGTTGCCGAGTAGCTGACCGTAAAGCTGCCACCCTTTCGCACGCGCATCTGAGATGCCGTCATGTAGAGGAACGCGGGGTTAAGTTGCGTAGCCGAGCACGAGGGCGAGTTGCCGATCGGGGTGCCACTGCCGTTGCACGACCAGTTCCACGGGCCGGAGCCGCTTGGCGTCACGCTCGGGGTACCGGCAGCGCAGAGGTTCGTGGTCGGTGCCGTCGCGAATGACTGACCGTTCGCCGTACCGCAGACGCCGTTGATGGTGGTTGCGGCCGCGCTTGCGCACGAGGGCGAGCTGCCGGTCGGTGTGCCGCTACCAAGACAGGTCCACTGGAAACCGCTGGAACTATTGCCGCTTTGACCGCTGAGCGTACCCGACGAACATGCGGCAGCGCCGTATGGTGCGGTCGTCACGTACACGCCGTTGGCGGTGCCACACGCACCGTTGACGGTGGTGGCAGCCAAGGTCGCGCAGTTGGCGGTCGAACCGGTCGGCGTGCCTGAGCCCGTGCAGCTCCATGACCATGGGTTGCTGCCGCTGACGGCGCTGGCACTGCCTGAGGTGCAGAGTCCCGAAGCCGGCTTCGTTGCGGTATACACACCGTTCGATGCGCCGCAAGCACCATTGACGGTCGAGACGCAGGTCGCCGACGTCATGGCGTTGACGTTGAAGTTCATCGTCCCGTTGCGTCCCGGACTTACCCATGCGCTACGCGCCACGTTGATGGGGGCCGTCACAGTGACCGAGGTACCTGTGATGCCATCGAGATAACAATCGCCCGCCGAGTAACTCCAACCACTCGGACACTGTGCCGCTGAAGTAAACCCGTTTAGGTTTGCGCGATAGATGCTGGCACCCGGGACCGCGGCCCAAGCGATGGTGATCTGGGTTCCGCCCGAGACGCATGTCTCGGTGATTGAAGTCGGTGCCGGGAGCGCGGTGCAGTCGATGGTGGCAGACGCCGCCGTACTGCTGTAGTTGCCGCTGTTCGTATCGGTTTGCGACCATGCGCTGTACACGGTCCCTGGCGTCGCGGCGAATGATGCAGCCGTACTTGGGTACCCGTTGAGCATACACGTCTTGTTGTCGGTGTACATGGTCCACCCCGACGGGCATTTGTTTCCTGGCCAACTATTGAGATAGAGGCGCGTATAGAACGTCGTGTAGTAGGACGATGGCGAAGTCCAGCTAAACGTGGCCGAGGTGCCATCAGCACTGCAGGTACCGACGGGACTGGTCGGCGCCGGGGGGCTGCATGCGGGGTCCCCGTTCGGATTCGACAAGTAACGGTAGTTTCGATTGGCTTGCGGGACGAGGTTGTCATACTGCCACCAGGTCCAGTCATTGACGGAATGATTGTTTGGGCCGCTGCAGTACGTTGTCCAGTTTGCGGGGCAGGAAAACGTTAACGAATTTGATGCAGCAGACCAATTGCCGGCATAGTTTGCAAACACGAATGCCGAGTAGTTGCCCTCGGCCGGCAAACCGGTAACCCATGCCTGTCCACTCTGGACGTTGGGGAGGCCGCAATACAAATCTGTTCCACTCTTCGTCCAATACGCCCACCCCGTGGGGCAGCCACCCCCGTAAGGAATTTTTATGGTCGGCTGCCACCACGAATTATTCGCCGCACCTGCCCAGGTTAGCAGCGCGTTACCGCCGGCGCATTGAACATTGAGCATGGTCGGCGTCCCCACCGGAGGAGGCGGGCTTGGTACCGTAAATCCCATGTCATAGGTACTGGAATCCCATACGGCGGACCACGGATTCCACCCGCTGCCCGTGAAGTGCAGCACGTACCACCCCGGGGTGGACGGCGCGGTAAAAGTCACACTTCCGGTAATCCCGGGCATCAAACCATCGGCTTCGAGACCGCCGTATATAAGGTTCCAATCAGTTGCCATGGTAGGGCTCCCGCTCATGAGCGTCTGCTGCGGCCAACTGCCCCACTCCGCCTGAACGTACAGGTTCGCCAACGAAACAGCGCCGGATTGATTATCACACTCCGCGACTTGTGTTTCGGACGTAACCGTAATCGTCTGACCCGGGGCATATGTCGACCCCACGTTCACGGTATTGTAGTACAACACATTGCCATTCGGGTCGGCATCCCAAAACGTATCCGCCTTCGCATGATGCATCGGCGCAAACAACCCCGCAACCGCAATAAGCGCGGCGGCGAGGCTCATGAGCGACGATGTATAAATTTTGCTACGCATGGAGGAGTGTTGAGCGACGTGCACGGTACCACACGGCAACGCAGATGATAATGAGCACAAGCACTGCAGCACCGGCTTCTTCAATCACGTGGGCATCGAGGCCTGCCTTCGCTGTCGAGATGCGCGTCAATTCGCCGTGGGCCAGCACGGTGCCGTCGGCGCTCAGAAGGTCGATTGAAAGGTGCGGGTCGACGCAGGTGCGCGTTATTGGCATCGGCAGTTTGACCTGGAAGCCCAGCGGCAGCGCCACTGTTTGTGCCGCGGCGCACTCGGCGCCTTTGCCATCTTGCAGGGTCAGGCGTACGGTCGTGGCCGAGATTTTGGTTGCTCCGCCGCGCGAGCCCGGGAATCCGTCGGCCGAGGGCGTCCACAGGAACGAAACGTTGGCGGTCGCGCCCGAGGCGTACTCATCCTGATCGAGTGAAATCGTCTGGAGCGTTGCGCTCATGCCCTGTATGACGTAGTGGACGTCGATGTCGTTTGAAGCTGTCTGCCCGTCTTTAAGGGCAACGAGCACATCGTAGGACTGCGGATTGGTCGCCTTGGGCAGCACCAGCGCAATCGTTTTGGTCTCGTCTGCGGCAAGTGCGACCGGCGTGATATCTCCCCCGTTTGCCGCCACTACCGCGCCGTAAATCGAGCGGAAGTGCGTCTCGTAGGAAGGCGTTAGTGAGAGCGGCGACGTGCCGAAATTCTTGACGCTACAATTGAGTTGCAGCGACTCGGTCTTGGCGATGTCGACACCTTGCGGCAGGGTGTACTTAGGCGAACCCTTCTCGCCCGGGATAGTGAGGTAGCAGGTATTGGGCAAAAACCCGACGCCGCTCGTGGCACCCGAAAGCGTCACAACTCCTGCCGAGGTGACGCCGAGCGGAAAGCCGGTGTCGCTCTTGCTCTGAAGGATAACCTCATAGCTGCCCGAGAGGCTCGCAGGCGCCGTGTAGACGATGTCTTTGTGCACGGTGACGTTCTCGCCGAGGACGACGACGTCGGAGTAGACGTGCGTGTCGACGACTGACTTGCCTTTGGTCGATGAGGCGATGAGCGAGACGCTGTAGAGGACGCTCGGCTGGGCGATTTGGCGGTTGGAGAAGTCGAACGAAATATGAATCGTACGATTATCTTGCGAGGAGATTACCGCATTTTGCATGTTGACCGTCGCCACCAACACGGCTTTCGACGAGGTCGCAACCGACGCTGCCGTCGCGGGTGTCAGCGGCACGATCGTCGGAGCCGGCGGGACGGTCGCGGCACGAGCCTGCGCCGAGACCCCTGCGACACCCATGAACAGCGCGAGAACCAGTGATGTATAAAAAGAAACGCGGAAACTGTGTGTAATGGACTTCATTACGACTAAGAATATCACGCAGGTCAAAGCGTCGATGTCAGTTATCCACGTAGAAACCGTTACACAGAGACGCTACAGTGCTGCGATGAACGCATCGAGGTCGCCCTCGAGCACCGACTCGGCGTCGTGCACCTCAACGCCCGAGCGATGATCTTTGACGAGTTTGTACGGGTGGAGCACGTACGAGCGAATCTGGCTCCCCCACTCGATTTTGGCGCCGTCAGTCGAGAGGTCGCTGATTTTTTCTTTACGCTCCTGCTCGAGCTGGTGCTGGAGTTTGGCTTTGACGATGGCGAGCGCTTTCTCTTTATTCGCTCCTTGCGTACGCTCGCCGTCGACGTGCGCCGAAATGCCGGTCGGCGTGTGGACGATGCGCACGGCCGTCTCGCGCTTGTTGACGTTTTGCCCGCCGGGGCCGCCCGAGCGCGCGAAGGTAACCTCGAGCTCAGTCTCGGGAATATCAAAATTGGCCACCTTCTCGATGACGGGCAAGACCTCGACCAAGACGAACGAGGTCTGGCGCTTTTGCGAGGCGTTAAACGGCGAGATGCGCACGAGGCGATGCACCCCGTACTCGTTCTTAATAGTGCCGTACACATTTTTGCCGGTCAGCTCGATCGAAAGATTGCGGAAGCCGCCGTGGTCGTTCTCGTTTTGGTGCAAGACTCGCATGCCCCAGCCGCGCCGGTCGGCGAACTTCGAGTACATCTCAAAAAGCATCCGTGCGAAATCCTCGGCGTCGGCGCCGCCCGCACCCGCGACGATGGTCACGATGGCGTTGCCACGCTCGTACGCGTCACCGCCTTCGGCCTGCGCCTTCGTCTCTTGCAGTTCTTTGATGAGCGCCTGGGCACGCACCTTGTCAGCCCAAAAATCCGGCTGCCCCATCGCTGCCTCGATTTCGGCGACGCGCGCCTCTAATTCCTCCTTTGATGCCATAGCAGCTAGAATATACTACTTTTATGATTTCGGCTCCATGCGACGACTCAGAGCCTGCCAAGCACTCGCGGGTTCGGCGTAGAGCAGCGGCAGGATTTCATCTTTAGCGTAGCCTTTGGCTTCGAGCGCTTCTATCGCTTGCGTCCAGCGAACGACATCGTCGCGGTATTCGTCGACGAAGACCTGCACGACCAACGGCTCGATGTCGGGCTCGGTGACATGCTGCAAGTCAAGTGCCCGCGCAGCGTCCATAATCTTCCCCTCGCCGACCGCCGCAAAAAGCTCGTCAAGAAACTCGCCTTGCAGCAACGCTCGTATTTGCCCAGGGATCGTCGCGATATTTTTTGCGTACGCAATCGTGTAATCGTACCCGGGCAACTGAAGCAAATCGTCCCGCGTATCGACGATCGAAGAACCATCCGCAACGTGTGCGAGAATTTCATCGCGGACGATCCTGTCGAAGCCAATCTCTCGTCGAGATATGCGAACGAACCCGAGCAACAAAAGCTGAAGCGCCTCTCTTGGCGGGTGGTCCTGCGCAAGGATGCGCGTCGCAAACTCCAACTCGCTCTCGCGAAGCTCCAGCGGCGTAAAAAGTCTATCGAATTGATGCTGCTCTTCATGGCGTCGTGTGCGCAGCGAGTCGTGCTCGTTCTCGACAAGGTGCGTATTTTCGATGATGACCGTACCTGCCAATGCGTCGATCGCAACTCGCGGGATTGACCCGCCTCGAACCACAGACGCGGGTGACGTGCGCTCCTGCGCAACGGTCGACTCACCATCTTCGGCATTGTCACCCCGGTGCGCTCGATGAAAATCATCGGTCGAGAAACAGCGAAAACACAGTGTCATCGGCCCCTTCACGACCTCGACCGTACCCACGGGCGGCACCCCAAAGCAGGCTTCGTACAAATCGGCATCATTGGGATAGAGCGCGCGGTATGCCTCGACGGCCTCGTGCTTTTGCTCGTATGCCTCGATTGCGTTTGAAAAAAGTTTCACCTGCGCGGGCGTGAAGCGGTAGCGCGGCGCGCGTTCCTCGACGAGCGAGAGCAGCTCCTCGGCGCTCGCCGCGGGATTAGATTGCACACGCTCGAACAATGTCCGTACTGTCTCGGCGGTGCCGAGCGTTTGCTGCCGAAGCGACTCTTTGTAATCGACGAGACGCTCCTTTGAGGATTGCGCCGCTTTGGGCGCATGCCAAACCTGCACCAACTCTGCCTTCGGGTCGAAGGGCTGATACGACACAACGCGCCCCGGCGCGTGTTCGCGGTGGGACGCTTTGTGCTGCGGGCCATGTTCCATGGTGATAAAAAGAGACTATTTCTGGAGCCAGAGGCCGGGATCGAACCGGCGACCTGCGGTTTACGATACCGCTGCTCTACCAACTGAGCTACTCTGGCGCACATCGGCACGCCCCTGGTGCGGCCGCAAAATGTATACTACAACACCTACGCCGATTTTCACAGCGAATCGTGTGGCTCTAAATTTCGCTCTCGACCGGGACGAGCCGCACCATGGCGCTCGCCGAAACGTCGCCGACCGCGGTCTGGCACTGGAGCGAGAAGACGCTTTGCCCCACAATCGTAACGGTCTGCGTTCCAGATAATCCTGACACCGAGAGTCCCGGCCCAGAGACGGTGCAACCGCTGACGTTGGTAGCCGACCACCTGACCGTAGCGGCGCTGTGTTTATGCACCATGACGGGCGCTGCGGTGATGGAGAGACTGGGGTGCAAGACCGTGACCGTGGTGGTCTGCTGCTTGCCGACCTGACAGTGGAGGGAGTAGGTCGTGTCCGAAGTCGGTTTGACGGTAACGCTGCCGCTCGTCGCGCCTCCAGTCGAGAAATTGTAGCCTGCGCTGGAGACGCTCGGGGGCACGCAACTCCAGGCGAGTACGAGAGGATCACCCGGCAACACCGTCGCCGCATTGACGCCGGGGCTCGTATGTATGCTGCAGTGGGAACTCGTAGGGCATGTCACCTCGAGCGTGCCGCCCGGACACTGATTATTGCTGGGTACTGTCGCGGGGCAGCTGCCATCGCACGAGTAGATACTGGTTGACTTCATGCCACAGGCGTTGGGGGCGGAGGCGCAACTTTTATCGCGATACGCAGCACACGCGTCCATACAGGCGCCGTCGCCCGCACGCAGAAATTGGTAGTTGGCTGGTGTCGAATCATCGTACTGCCACCACTGCCAGTTGTACGCTGGGTTAGGGTTATTACCACCCGTACAGTACGTCGTCCAGACGGCGACGTGCGGGGGTGGCGAGGGTTGTGTGGGAGCCGTCACGGTAAAGCCCATGTCGTGCGTGTTGGTAATCCAGCGGGCGAGCCACGGATTGTAGCCACTTCCGGTGAAATGGATGACGTACCAGCCGCCGGTGCTTGGTCCCGCGAATGCCGCGGCACCGGGAATACCCGCCATCATACCGTCGGCTTCGAGCGTCCCGCCGATGATGTCGGCGTCGGTCGCCATCGCTGGACTGCCATTCATAAGCGTCACCGTACTCCAACTCCCCCACTCGGCTTGCGCGGTGAGGCTTGCCATCGAGAAGGCGCTACCCTGATTGTTGCACATCGCCACCTGCGTCACCGAGGTGACGTTAATGTTTTGCCCCGCGGCATAGGTCGCTTGATCTAGATTGACGGTGTTGTAGTAGAGCAGTGATGACCCCATACCGTACGCCATCGCGGGATCCTGCACCCAGAACGTGTCCGCCTCCGCCTGGCCGGCCGGCACGGCGCAGAGTATGAACGCAAGTAAAACACCAAGCGCACACAACCGAACACAGAAACGGGAGAGGAGTAGAGGCATACTAAGCAGTAACTGTACCACCAAAAAGTGCAGCCTCGGAGGTGGTTATCCCCGTTCCGCGCATCCCAACACTTTTTATGTACGACTCGTGAGCCGAAGGCCAGAATCGAACTGGCGACCTACTCCTTACCATGGAGTTGCTCTACCGACTGAGCTACTTCGGCGGTGTATGCACGATACCAAATTTGCGGGATTCAGACAACCTTAATCCTTCATTCCCTATTCTGACTCCTGAAGACAGGTCGAACCGTGAATTTTGTAATAAGAAGAGAGTCCGACCGTCTTCACCAATATCTATGACGTATCCCGTCTCACTCAGCCTGTTCTTCCCAGCCTACAACGAGGAGGGCAACCTTCGCGACGTGGTCGGCGAGGCGGTGCGGACCGTCGAAGCGTCGCCGTACGTGGGCGAGTATGAGATCATCATTATTAACGACGGCAGCCGCGACCAGACGCTCGCGATCGGCCACGAACTCGCCACGCGCTACGCGCACGTGCGTGTGGTCGACCATGGCAAGAATCGCGGCTACGGCGCGGCACTCAAAAGCGGCTTCGCCTCGGCGACCATGGACTACGTCTTCTTTACCGACGCGGATCGACAGTTCGACATCGTGGAATTGCAGAACCTGCTCGTGCACCTGCCCACCCACGACGTCGTCATCGGCTACCGCGCGCCGCGCCGCGACCCTTTCATGCGACTCCTCAACGCGCGTGTGTGGAACCTCCTCAACCGATTGCTCTTTGGCCTGCGCGTGCGCGACATCGACTGCGCGTTCAAGGTCTTTCGTCGCGACCTCGTGCAGCGACTGCGCCTGGAGTCGCGCGGCGCGATGATTAGTGCTGAGACCCTCATTCGCTTGAAACGCAACAACGTGACCATCAAAGAGGTGCCGGTCTCGCACCTGCCGCGAACCGCAGGCTCGCCCACGGGTGCAAAACCCTCGGTCATCCTGCGCGCCTTTCGCGAGATGGTGCAACTCTATCGCGGCGAGCTGGGCCTCGTGACCAACAAAGAGGCGGTGAAGTTCATGAGCGTCGGGCTCCTCAACACGGCTCTGGACGCACTCGCGTACATCGTCCTCACGCGCGACGTGCCCGCGTTTACACATCACGTGGTCGCGGCGAAGTTCCTCTCGTTTCTTGTGGGCACCGTGTCGAGCCTCGCGATTAACCGATCGTGGACCTTCGGCATGCGCGGTCGCCTCTCGCTCGGCGAGGTCGTGCGCTTCTACGCGAGCGTCTCGGTCGGAATCCTCATCAACGTCGAGGCGATGAACGTACTCGTGGGCTTCGGGATGTACGACCTTGCGGCGCTCCTGTGCGCGACCCTGCTGACCTTCGTCTTTAACTTTACCGTGTCGAAGTTTTGGGTGTTTCGCACGCGCGAGTCGCGGCTCGCCCACCAAGCATAACTATGGCGACCAAGAAGACCACACATCCGCACAAAATGGCGGCACATACGAAGTCGACCGCGAAGCACCTGAAGCCCGCGCATGTCGCAACCACCACGCCAAGCACGTCGAGCTCGACTTTGGCCTACATCCCGCTCTCGCAGGTGGCAACCCCCGGCTCCCGCGCGTACGACTCGCACACACTATTGCCCGGAGCCGCGACGGGCGCGGTGCTTGCCTCGGCACTCGTACTCGCGCTTGTGGGCATGGCACTCATCGTGCGCGCACGGCGCCAGCCGATTACCAACTCGCAGACGCAGGCACCCGCATGAGACTGAAGCTCACCGGGCTGATACTCCTTGCCACGGCCGGCTGCCTCGTCGTTCTTCTTTTGTACGTACGTGCGGTTGAGCGCACGCCGCCCCTCATCTTCTCGGCAGAGCAACTCCTCAACGCGACCTGGCAAGGGTACAAGAAGACCTACATCGAGACGGGATCTTCGCGCACAATGGACCTCGCGCGACACGACATCACCACGTCCGAGGGCGAGAGTTACACCCTGCTTCGCGCCGTGTGGCTCAGCGACAAGCCAACCTTCGACGCGGCATGGGATTTCACCAAGACCAACCTGCGACACAAAAACGACGGACTCTACGCATGGCTCTATGGCAAGCGCACAGACGGGACATTCGGCGTCCTCACCGACCAAGGCGGCAGCACGGCAGCAAGCGATGCCGACTCCGACATCGCGCTATCACTCATCTTCGCCTACGACCGCTGGCAGGATCCGGCGTACCTCAGTGCCGCAAAACAGACGCTCGACTCGATGTGGAGCCGCGAGGTCATCACCATCAACGGCACACCCTACCTTGCGAGCAACGACGTCGAGAAATTTACCAGTGGCACCTCGGCACTCCTCAACCCCTCATACCTCTCGCCGTACTCCTACCGCATATTCGCCGAGGTCGACCCGGCGCATCCGTGGGGACAATTGGTCGACAGCTCGTATGCGGTTATAGCGCAGAGCATGTCGCTCCCTTTAGACACCACCTCGAGTGCGGGGCTGCCACCCGACTGGATCCTCATTAACAAGCAGACCGGGGTGCTCGGGCCCACCAACCGCGCGGGACTGCCTTCGCAATTTGGCTACGACGCGATGCGTGTGCCGTGGCGCCTGGCGCTCGATTGGGCATGGTTCCACGACCCGCGCGACAAGGCGCTCCTCTCGCGCATGACGCTACTCGCCGATGCGTGGCGCGGCGCACAGACGATCGACACCGTCTACGCGCACGACGGCACGGTGGTGGGCGCCTACGAATCGCCCGCGACCTACGGCGGCACCATCGGGTACTTCCTGGTGACCGACCCCGCTGCGGCCAAAGCCGTGTACGAGCAGAAGCTCGCCTTCCTCTATAACCCCGACACCAACGCGTGGAGCAGTACGCTCTCCTACTACGACGACAACTGGGCGTGGTTTGGGGTCGCGCTCTACAACGACCTCCTCCCCAACCTTGCCGCACACCTCTCGGCCGCGACGTATCAGTGAACACATATCCCATGAACACAACCCCGCACAACGAAAGACGCCGCGACTTCCTCGAGGTCGACGTACCCAAAGCGCTCCTCTGTACCACGGGTGCCATGTCGGTCCTCTACTTCCTCGTGCTCACGTTCCTCTTTCGTATCGGCAACCCGTTCCTTTTCGCGCTCCTCATCGCGGGCGAGGTCTACCACGTTTGGCAGGTGTTGACCTTCATCTACACCACCTGGGACACGAGCGTCTTGCCCACGCCACGCGCGACCTACACACCGCCGGTTGATGTCTTCATCACGGTGGCCGGTGAGCCGGTGGCACTGGTCGAGGAGACGCTTACCGCGGCACTCTCGATGCGTTACCCGAGTTTTACCGTGCACATACTCAATGACGGGTTCGTCGCCAAGAAAGAGAACTGGCGCGACATCGAGGCGCTCGCGGCCAAAACCGGTGTCCACTGCATCACGCGCACCATCGCCGGAGGCGCCAAGGCCGGAAACATCAACAACGCGATGCGACTGACGCGCAGCCCCCTGGTTGCCATCTTCGACGCCGACCACGTGCCGCACGAGGATTTTCTGACCAAGACCGTGGGCTACTTCGCCGACCCGAAGGTCGGGTTCGTGCAAACGCCGCAGTTTTATAAAAACTACGCGACGAACTACGTCACGCGCGGCTCGTGGGAGCAGCAGGAACTCTTCTTCGGCCCCATTTGCCGCGGCAAGAATCGCCACCACGCCGCGACCATGTGCGGCACCAACATGCTCATCAGTCGGCGCGCCATCGAGGAAGTCGGCGGGATGTGTACGCAGTCGATCGCCGAGGATTTCATCACCGGCATGTTCCTCCACGAGCGGGGCTACACGTCGATCTACGTACCCGAAGTGTTGGCCGAGGGGCTCGCGACCGAGGATCTGCTCACCTACTCCAAGCAGCAGTTTCGCTGGGCGCGCGGGGCGCTCGACGTCATCTTTCGCTACAACCCGCTCTTGCGCTCGGGACTCTCGTGGCCGCAGAAGATCGAGTACCTGGCATCGGCCAGCTTCTACCTCTCGGGTATCGTCGTCCTCTTCGACCTCCTCCTGCCGCTCGTCTTCTTCTACACGGGCGCGGTGCCCGTCCAAATCTCGGGCATGCTCTTGGCCGCCGTCTTCTTGCCATACATGTTCCTCACGCTCTACACGATCGAGCGCGCGTCCAACTTCACCTTCACCTTTCGCTCGCTCGGGTTCTCGATGGGGGCATGGACCATCCACCTGCGCGCGCTCATCTCGGCGATCACCTACAAAAAAGCGAGCTTTCAGATCACGCAAAAGAGCGCCGTCTCGGGGCGATTCACCGAGCTCGTCGTGCCGCACCTGTGCTACATCGCACTAGGAGCCGTGGGCTTCGTGGTCGCACTCTTGCGCAGTGGCTGGAGCGCCTCGCTTCTCAACAACACCGCCTGGGTCCTCATCAACACCGCGATCTTCGTCCCATTCGTCGTGGCGGCCTTCCCGAGGGGTGCGCACGAGACGCCCGAGCCGCGACGCAAACGACGCCTGCCCGTATCACAAGAAATTCGCTATGGAGAACTCCCACGAAATTAAGACGACGATATACCTCGCGCTCATGATGCTCGCCTCGACGCTGCTGTCGCTGTGCTTCTTTCTGCATCAAAGCCTGCGGCTGGACGAGGCACAGAGCCTCTGGCAGACGAGTCGCAGCGCCGTGGGCATCATCACGCTGGTCTCCCAAGACGTACACGTGCCGCTCTACCACGAACTCCTGCACGCGTGGCGACTCTTCTTCGGAAGCTCGGTCCCCGCGGCACGACTCCTCTCGATGCTTTTCTACCTGTTGGGCATCCCTGCGCTCTACGCGCTGGGGCGCCTCGCGTACGATCGGCAGATCGGGCTCTACGCGGCACTCCTCTTTTCGATCTCGCCGTTCATGAACTGGTACGGCAACGAGGTGCGCATGTACAGCCTCTTTACGTTGCTCGTCATCTGCAATCAGTACTGCTTCGTGCGACTCTTTAAACGCATGGGCGATACACACCAGGGAGCGACGTGGGTGGGGTACATGGCGACCGCGCTCGTGGGCATCTTCGTGCACTACTTCTTCTTCCTCAATCTGCTGGCGCAGGCGGCGTTTTACTTCCTCCACGCTGATCTCTTTCCCGCTCGT
Source organism: Candidatus Adlerbacteria bacterium (assembly GCA_903884345.1). Classification (GTDB taxonomy): domain Bacteria; phylum Patescibacteriota; class Minisyncoccia; order Phycocordibacterales; family SBAW01; genus GWA1-54-10. The sequence goes on from CAISEE010000001.1 coordinate 31,590, forward strand.
GCGCTGCGCCGATTCATCATCGCGGCGGCGCTCGTCACGGCGGCCTTTTTGCCCTGGGTGTGGTTCGTGCACTTGCAAGGCCAGGCGCAAAACCAGACGCCGCTCCTCTCGATCCCGACGACCATCAACCTCTTTAACACCTTCGCACAGTTTCTCTTCGGATTCCAAAGCGACGCCGTCAACACCTTCTTTTTGTCGCTGTGGCCGCTCACCATCATCTTCGCGTTTTTGGCGCTGCGCCGCGGGCGTCTGCATTCGCCGGTGACCGAGTACCTGCTGCTGTCGGCCTTCCTTTCGGTGTTGATCGCTTTCGCGATCAGTTTCATCACGCCGGTCTTCGTGAGCCGCTACCTCATCTTTACGGTACCCGCGCTCTACCTGCTCTTGGGAAATTTGTTCGACAGCTACGCGCCGCAGGTGGGTCGCTTTGCGCGCTCGTTCGTCGTACTCGTGATGCTCGTGACACTCGGGGTCGAAATCGTCAGCGCCGCGACTCCCGTCAAAGAGGACTACCGCGACGCGGCGACCTTCATCGCACAAAACGCCACGGCGCAGGACGTCGTGGCGCTCTCGGCCCCCTTCACCATCTACCCCATCGAGTACTACTACCGCGGCCAGGCGCCAATCACGACGATCCCGCTGTGGAATCGCTACGCGTACGGGCCGATCCCGCCCTTCTCGGCAGAGAAACTCCCCGCACAGGTCGACTCGATCACGGCCGACCATCAAAACGTGTGGCTCCTGTTAAGCTACGACCAAGGCTACGAGCAGCAGGTGAAGGCGTACTTCGACACGCACTACCAGCGACTCCTGGCGATCACCTTCTCGCACGACCTCACACTCTACGTCTACAAGATTCGCTACGATACCGTGCGCTCGCAGGCCAGTGCCGCGGTGTTCGCCGCATGCATGCTCCCACCCAAGAGCGATGCGTAATGAAAAAACTAGTGCGCGTTTTGCACCAACTGGAGCGCGTAGTCGGGCCACCAGGTGCCGGCCGCGGGGCCACCATTGCAGGGACCATCGGACTCGCCAGGCGTCTTGACCCACAGGTACGCATCGACTTGTGCGTTGCCGGTTTGTGCCGTCGGGAGTTGCCCCACCGCGCGACCCCAGGGGTTGCACCACTGCCCATTGCTGCCGTTGCCGTTTCGCGAGGTGTCGATGATGAAATGTTTATTCGAGAGCATCGCCGAAATCTGCATACCGTACGCGACGGAGTCACTCGTGGTGTCGAAGTTCGACACGTTGAGTGCGAACCCGTCGGCGAGCGCGATGTTGGCGGCCGTGAGGCGCGATGCCATGGTCGCCGCATCGATCCACCCCGCGTGCCCCGCGTCGACGTACACGGCGGTATTTTTGTTTTGTTTGAATATCGACACCGCCTGCGTGATGAGACTCAGGCGCGTCGTCTGATCGGGCGCCGAGAGGCAGCCGACGTTGGCCAGCGCGTCGGGCTCAAGCACCACGACCGCGCGACTATTGCCGATCGCCGAGGCAAAGGCACCGACCCACGCGAGGTAGCCTCCCGGCGAGTTTGCGCCGCCCGAGGAGTAGCTGCCACAGTCGCGTGCGGGGATGTTGTAGGCGACCAATACCGGCGCCTGACCCGCAGTCGCCGCGCGCGACATCACCGCGCGCACATCCGTGTAGACGTCGGCGTTCCAACTGCCAAACCACGCGGCCGTCGGTTGGTTGGCGAGGCGTTGCATCAATGCCGCGTCAGCGGGCCGACTCCCACTCCAGCTCTTGGCCTGCTGCGCCGCATTGGAAGACGGGTCGACATAGAGCGGCCACCCCGCGAGCGCGTTGTAGGTCTGCGAGACCTGCGGCGAGACGGCGGACGATTGACTCACCTGCGCCGCGGCGGGCACGTTGATGTAGACGCGCTCGGACTGCTGCCCGATGATGCCGCCCTGCGCGTTGGTCGCGATGAAGGTAATCGTGTATGTGCTATTCGGGCTCCAGTGCCACGACGAGACGTCGACGTTCGACTCTTTGTGCGGGTAGTCGGCGTAGCTGGTGCCCATCCAGTTCCACTGCCCGCCATCAACCTGCCAGTACATCGTGTACTGCTCGACCGGCAAGCTCTGCAGCATCGCCTTAAACGGCTGCACCCCCGAGAGTGTGGCGCTCGCCGAAGGCCACCAGACGTTGACCGTGTTCGTCGCCGCTAGGGTTGCGCTCGGGCGCGCGACGAGAAACGCGACCGATGACCCGAGCCCCAAAACCGCGACAGAGCAGAGTACGAAAAAAGCGACGGCACGAATGGACATAGGATGCATGGTGATGAGCATTACGATTACATGGAGAACACAGAGTATTGTATCGACACGCGCTTCTTGACCGCAACCGCCATAGAGCGCCGAATCGCGGAGCGGCATTTTATTTTTATTTCACAAGCATGCGCAGGTTCATGAAGTCGTATGAGTCTTTCACTTCCGCTTAATTCACCCTGCATATAATGTGTTGACACGCGATGAAGTGTGAAACGCACATTTGATATCGCGTCGTAGTGTTCGCAGATTCTGGACACACCAGGACAGATCAACCGAGGTGATTGCATTCAGAATGGAGCCGCGTCCACTTTACTGCGCAGAGGTGTCGATCGCGGACGTATTAACCAGTATTCGGATTATCTATCGACTAGTATGAACAACTTGAAGAAACTCGTGGTTTCCTTCGCCACGGCAGGTGCATTGGGAGCAGGTCTTTTGGGAGCACTTCCTGCGTTCGCGCAGGTTGCGGGCGGATGCGGCACCGGCGCCGTGGTCACTGGCTGTGCGGCAGCAGTCGCCACTCCGGCGGTTGCGGTCACTCCGGCGGTCGCCGTCCCGGTCGCAGTGGGCGGCGGATATGGGTATGGGTACGGCGGTATCAACTCGTATCAACTTGGTCAGGACTTCGTGCTCTCGGCGCTCTTCCAGGGCCCCTACAGCAACGGTATCCTGAGCCCGGGCGGTGGAACGACGTTGGGTGACATCCTCATCCTTAATCAGCTCTTCGGCAATTCCTTCGGGTACGGCGGTGCAACACCGTACGGTTACTGAAGACGTCCTCCCTATGGAGGAGGAATCATGAACTCGCCGCTTATCAGTACTCTGGGCGACTTCTTGATCCTCAGACAACTCTTCAACAATCTCGGCATTAGCGGATTCTAAAAGAGTGACTCCGTACGGACGTGTGAGTGTCGGTCGCTTATATCGCAACAACGCAGAGGCATCAGTCTCTGCGTTGTTGCGTTTGTTTGAGCTACGCCGCTACACACTGTCGACCTCCTGTCGGATTGCGGCCGAGACCGCAGACTCCTTCTGTGTAAGCGGCAGATAGATGGCAAACTCGCTGCCTTTGTTTGGGCCGCCACTCGACGCACTCACCCGGCCACCGTGCAAACGACATAGACTCTCGACGAGCGTCAGCCCGATACCTAACCCACCTTGGGCGTGCACCTTCCCATGGTCGGATTGAAAAAATTCGTTGAAGACCTTCTCGAGCGTCTCTTTTTGGATACCGATGCCGTCGTCTGCGATACGGATGACAACCTGACCCTTCTCGCATGCGGCACGAAGACGGATGTTACCGTGCGGCGGCGTATACTTCGCCGCGTTCGTGAGCAGATTCACGATGAGCTGCTCGAGACGTACCGGGTCGGCATCGAAGACGACGTCCTCATCGGGGACCTCGACCGAGAGCGCATGTTGCTTGGCGTCCAATAGCGGCCGTACCGACACGACCGCGTGCGAGATAGCCGACCCTAGGTCGACACGCTCCTTCTTGAGTTCGATCTTCCCATGCGCGAGTCGCGAGACATCGAGCAAATCATCGAGAAGCCGCGTCATGATGCGAATCTGGCGAAACGCGACATCCATCGCACTTTGGAGTTCCGCAGCGACACCGTCTTGCGGCGCATCGACCTCAGCGAGGAGTATCTGCAACATCTCGAGCGATGACAAAAGCGGCGCCATCGGATTGCGCAACTCATGCGCCAGAACGGATATGAAATTGGTCTTCGCCTGCGAACTCTTGCGCAACTCCTCCGCAACGCGCCGCTCCTCGGTAATATCGCGAATGTTGCCGTCGCGATACAACGGCACTCCCGCCTCATCGCAGACGATAGTCATCCGGTTCGAGAGCCAGCGATACTCGCCCGCCTTCGTGCGCTGCCGATACGAAACCTCGGCAACTTTGTGATCCGCCAACCCCGCCCACGCATCCCGCAAGAGCGGCATATCATCGGGATGAACCATGCCGAGCACCGTCTCCCCATCAAACGCCGATATCTCGTCGACGGTGTAACCCACCAATTTTTAGATCGATGGGCTGATGTAGTCGTATCGCCCGGTCTGCAAATTTGCGCGATAGATGACGTCGACCGCATTGTCGAGCACCGAGCGAAATCGCTGCTCGCTCTCGCGCAGCCGCGCCTCCATCGCCTTGCGGTTGGTGATGTCGTGCGAGATCGAAGCGACGCCATAGAGCCGACCGTTAGCGTCGATGAGCGGGATTTTGTGCGCCAAGAAAATGCGCGTCTGCCCCTGCAACAGCGCCGTCTCTTCGATTTGAATCGCCTGCCGCGTCTCCATTGCTCGGCGGTCGTGCGCCCGCCACCGGTCTGCCGCCTCGCGATCGGCGATGTCGTAGTCGGTCTTGCCGCGCAGGTCGTGGCGCGATATGCCGAGCAGGCGCTCGAGCGCCGCGTTGATCGTAATGAAGCGCCCCTCGAGGTCTTTGACGAAAATGGGCGAGCCGCTGCCATCGACCACATCGTCCAACAGGCGCGCGTAGTCGCGCTCGACATCGGGCACCGCGCGCGACTGTGCCGCGGTGCCGATGCGTTTGCTCCGTCTGTGCTTATTATTGTTCGACATGGCGCACCACTCTTCTTGTCGCAGGAATCGGTACGTAAAACTATAGCATAGCCAACTGTGCGAAATATTTTCTGAAGCACACCCGAAGTCACGAAACCGGGTACACGCTGACTTCACTTTCCCGCGCGCACGTGGCTTGCCACGACGATGTACGTTCCCACCCACGACCCCGCGACGATGGGCGCGACGTACAGGTAATTGTGCGTGTAGCTAAATACGCCGAAGGCGATCAAGATGTGCACGACCGCACTCGTCGTGGCCGATGCCAGCGGCCGCCGCTTGGTAACCGACACCGTGTAGTATGCATGCAGCCCGTCAATACAGATGTATACGACAAAGAGCGTCACCGCCAACGTGAAACTGAACTGATGCCACGCCGCAAGAACGTTCGCCACGAAAGGAGCATACCAGACATGAACTATACATTTGCTAAAGGACAAAAGACGCTCGTTATTTCGATACCTGAGGCGAAGCGGCGGTCTGGAGTTGCGCACCGAAGACCGGCGTAAAGTGAAACACGGTCGCTGCGGCAAACAAAAGGAGCGCCACCGCATTGAGTGCGATGCCGGCCGCCGCGAGTCGCCGCCGGTTGCCGCCGAACCAGGCGCGAATCCCGAGCCCCAGCCCCACGAGCGCCAAGACGACACCCGCCACAACGACAAACCCGAGTAAGCCGAACGTCGCGAAGACAAACAGTAGACTCACCGCCCCGACCCCAAGAGATGCATTAGGCATGCCTAAATCGTAGCACGAAAAAATCCGCCACTAATGAGGCGGATTTTTTCGATTGATGCACGATTCAGGATATTACTGAAGAATTCGGACCGTACCGAGAGCGCGTTGAGCAGCCACAATAGACGGTGATGTCTTTTCGGCAGAAAAATTAATCGTGTAGGTATGGACGAACGAGCTGCCATACGAATCCGTAACGATTTTATACGCGACCACGGTGTTGAGCAAAAACGACGTGCCTTTAATGTCACTCGTGCCGCTAGACAAAAAGGCTCCATTCGCTCCAGGAATGGAAATCTTTTTAATGGTGACATTTCCAAGCTGCGAGGCGCTATCTGCGAGCGTTTTCTGTACCGTCGAATCGATTGTCGAAGGGTCCGATTCGGACTCCGCGACCTCTAGTGTGAATCGCGGCATATCGGCGGCATCTGCTCGCGGCACGCTCAATGTTACATACGTGGCAGTATCACGACTCCAGGAAGTAGCGTTTTCTTTTTGCCAGAGTGAGGGAACTTCTACACTAAAGGATGCCCCCACTTGAGAATTAGACACGGTTACTACGTGCGTATCAGCCGATGTGGATTGTTCACTACTCTGCGCGGGCGAGGTCGTAGTCGTGGTAGGAAGCGGAACGCCGGCCTCCTGCGCCCTATCGGCGACTCGTTGGTATTGGTCAGACGCGTTCTGCGCCGCCTGCTGCAGGGTAGCGTATGCCTGTTGTCTCGGTTGATAGACCGTGAAGTACCACACAGCTCCGACAGCGACCACAATAACTACTACGAGTCCTAGCCACTTTTTCATAGAAAATATCCTATCGATTATGCAATACTAATGACTTCAGTTTAGCACGAAAAAATCCGCCCCAGTGATGCGGATTATTTTCGTGTGTTGCGCAAGAGACGGGACTTGAACCCGCAACCTCCGCCGTGACAGGGCGGCGCTCTAACCAGTTGAGCTACTCCTGCAAACAAAGGCATTGTAGCCCAAAAACGGGAAAAAGCAAAACGGGGCGACGACCACTGCGTTGTGTCGGTGGAAGGACTTGCACCTTCGACCTTGGGTTTATGAGTCCCATGCTCTAACTACCTGAGCTACACCGACAATGCCTCACAGAGTAACACGAAAGGCAATGCCGTTCAATGCCGGCCCCGTGGCGCAGATTCCCCTATTGATCGGTCTGGTTGGGGTCGCAGAGCACGACGCTGGTGCCGGGGAGTTTTAAGGAAAACCACTCCTTGGCAGTGGTGAGGTTACCCAGCGAATCGATGAGCCCCTTGCCCAGCGCTTCAGAGCCGGGGATGGCGGCGCCGTCGGCCAACTCGGTCACGGTCGTCGTCGACATGTTGCGGTTCTCGGCGATCTCACCTACCAGGGTGCGGTATTCGACGTCGACGTTGGCGCGAAGGAGCGCCAGCTCGTCTTGGGTCAGCGGCTTGTCGGGGTTGCCTGCGTCTTTATACTTGCCCGAAGAAATTTGCTCGAATGTGTCGCCGTTTTTGGAGTCCGACCCCGAATAGTCAACGAATGAACTCGTGACGCCGATATCGCCGACGCTTGAGAAGGGCGAGGCGATGATGGTCGAGGCACCGGTTGCGGCAAAGTACGCCGCCGAGTCACCTTCATCGTAGATGAGTGCCACTGACGGTTTGCCCAGCGCCTTGAGCGCCTTCGAGATAATCTCGCCTCCGACCGGCGAGCCGCCGGGCGAGTCGACTTCCATAAGGACGCCGCGAATATTTTTATCTTGCTTGGCCTGCTCGATCTGCGCCACGATCGAATCGGCGCCGAATCCACCGGAGCTGTTGGCTTGCATCGCGTCGGTCGCGTAGAGTTCGTCATTCTCGAGACGCACGACCGCGATGTTGCAGTCATTGCCGTACTCGTCGCGATAGGCTTGGAGCGCGTAGTCTTTGTTCGAAGTCGGCGCGTTCGCCTCGTGCACGTAGCGTTTAATGAGACCGTCCCCCACCGCGTAGGCTGAACCCGCAATCATCACAATAAGCAACCCTCGGGTCGCCACATACCGTACGAGCGGGCACCATCGATTCGCACACAGGCCTGTTTTAATGTCATCCATATGCGGTATATGATAGCTTCATTACCGGAGCCTCGATACAAGCCTCGTGTTGATAAGTTCGCATACAAAAAAAGAGGGCCGGGATTGCTCCCGACCCTCCACACCATCGTCACATCGGCATTACTCTTCGACGGCAGCAGGAACACCGTCGTGCTCGCTCATGAGCGCGAGCAGTTCGGCCTTTTTGCTCGCGTGCGCTGCAGCGAGGCTTCGCGCGCTCAGCTCGTTCGCATCGCGCTCCTTCGCGTGCGTGTCGAGAAGCTCCTGCAGTCGACCGGCAAGCTCGACGTCCGCGGTACCGACTTTGCGAAGCAGGTAGCGCACCAGTTGTTCGTGCTCGGAGCTGTCGATCGAGTGAAACGCGCGCGAATCGAGCGCGTCTCGAATGACCGCGAGCCGCACATCCTTGTACTTGCGTGCGCCCAGCAGCGTGTCGAGGAGTCGATGCGCCACAACATGCGGCGACCAACACTCCGAGGAGTAGTCGGGGTAACACAGCCAATTGGACTCCTCGAGATTCGAGTCGCATGACAATGCGAACCGAATCTGGTCGACGAGCAGATCCCGGTCATACGGGAACCGCTGAAGTCGCAAACACTCACGCACCCGGCGCGTATAAAAGACCACCGGGTCATACGGCGTCTCGGCCTTCCCCGCCACCTCCCGACGCAACTGCGCATCCGCACACGCTTTCCATCTGAGGGGAGCGCGCGAGGCAAGCGGCCAACCGAAGGCGTCGAACACGAGCTCGGTCTTGGTGTCGATCATTTGACCGGTGTCGAACTTCAGACACCGACTGAAGAGTCGCTTCGCGAGCGAACCGTCCTCATCGACGACCTCAAAAAGCGAGACCGCCCATGCGTTGTAGTGACTGAGCAACTTCTGTCGCTTACTCTCGCGCATCGTCGAGGATCCGGCGTGAACGACCGTCGCGACATTCAGTTCGAGCAGGTCGACCAGAACAGTGCGCAGCTCCGGAGGCACCAGTACCGCGAAGCGCTGGCTGCGACGACCGAAGAACTCAGGTTCAAGAGCGTGCGACGCCAGGAACCAATCGCTCGCCAAGCCCATCTCCCGCTTCCCGAAGGGCAAGTACGAGGAGGAAGGTGCCAGCCACTGCGCGAGGGCGCGTACCTTAAACATCGGGGCGATCGGCAGCTCGAGCAGCGACTCCAACCGATTCTCGATCCCGACGAACTCCTCGAACAAAGCCGTCGCCTGCTGCTCCTGCGCAACCGTAAGCTTGAAGTGTTTGCGCAGCAGCGCATAGACCGCGCTCTTGTAGTTCGCAAAAGGCTGAGCCGTTCCGGTCGACATACGTACCATTTTAGACCTCGTGCTTGTTGTTATGAAAAAGAACCCGTCCGCTCGTATGCGTATTGGTATACGACCGACGTTCCAGGCATTGTTATACCTGAGGAATGACGGACGTCAATACTCGACAAAAAACCTTTTTGTGTGAAACCGGCGCACCAAAGAAAACAGCCCGCGCGAGGCGGGCTGTAGTTCGCAGCATCGATGCTTACTGGTCGAGCAGGTGGAAGCGGCGTGTGTCGGCTTCGAGGACGCCGCTGCAGTGACGCACGTACGGCATGAGGTCGGGCACCCGCTCCTTCAGCGTCTCGAGCGTCACGCGCTCGAGGTAGCGGGCTTTCTCGACGCCCAAGTTCCAGCCGAAGCTCCCGACCGGATCGTGCGAGAGTGCCGACGGGAGCACGAGCACGCCGTCCCTCTCGGGGATTCGCCCCAGGGTCAGATTCTTCAAGACGATCTGCCCCGCGGTTTCGACGGCGTCCGGCCACTTGTGGTCGTACGGCCCGATGATGAGCGCCGTGTTTGGCATGTGCAGCCAGTCGAACCCACGACCCACCGCGATGACCCGCTCGGCATGATCGAGCTCGATCGGTTTGCGGCCGATGCGGCGCGTCTCTCGAACATGAAACTGATTCCCCACCACGAGCTGCAGCAAGTCTTCGAGCGTCTGCTCGAGCATGCTCGGGTAGAGCTCGCGCAGAAATCCGCGAATCTCCTTATCGGTATCACCCAAATGCTGGGCGACATTGTATACCAACTCAGGGTCCCGTTCGCCATGCAAGATGAGCGCGTCCTCGTCGGTTTCGATCCCGACGACGATCGGATGCGTCACCCGAGTCGACGCGCCGAAGACGTCCTCGAATTGCCGCGCGAGATCATGCGCCGCATTGCACGCTTTTTTGGTGTCGTGGTTGTGCCCCTTGCAGCCCCAATCGGGGTTGCTGCTGGAGTAATGGTAGGTGGCGATGATGAGCCGATTCCTGCCGCGCGAGACGGTGTAGTCGACCCATCCGCGAAGCACCTCGCCCAAGAACGGCCACCCCAAGTTGAAGGTCCCGCCGACGTTGCGAAACGGTTGAATGACGCCGTTTGGCGTCATGGTGATACGCGCGAAATCGAGCCTGCCGTCCATACACTTGAAGACCGCGATCTCGGTCGGATGTTGGCTGCGAAACCCGGCCCGAGCCAAACGCTCAGAGGCTTCGCAGAACAGCGCACTTTGTTCTTCATTTCGGGCGATGATTTGCTGTCTCAGTTCCATAGGTAACTCCCAGTATACGTCTGGTCTTTATGTACCACCAGCGCCGATACACGTCAACACGATTACATCAAAAAACCACCCTTGCCTAGGGTGGTTTTTTGTATCTCTTGTTGCCCGAGACGGTACCGTACCGCGTCCGATAGACACCACAAAGGTTTCTCTACCTATATATCGTAGCACCAACCGACGGGGGCCGGAATGGGTTAGTTTCTAGGAAATTAAGAGCTTTTGCACCAATCGTGTGTGGCCAATAGGCGGGGCGGTACCGTACCCAAGAAAATGCGACAAATGCGTCACGCCCCTCCCACTGCAATTAGGCTAAAAAGGTATAAAATGCAACGTATTTTTGAGATATCCACAGTTTCAAGACGCACCTTTTACATCTAGTACCATACATATATAGCCAGAGTAAATAAGACAACACATGGAACAAGACACAATTACCACACTTGCTACAAGCCCCGCAATGAAAACGCTGCAGCGCGTACTCATACGAAATTTTGGGCGATTACTAGATAAGGAATATGGAACCTATACACCTCCCGGCAATCAACCGCGCTTTCACCTGAACACGAGGAGGCGAGAGATTTTTCGATCAAGAAAGAAAGGAATGCTCACCTGCCGTCTGACTAAAACGGAGTGGAACATCATCCAATCGATCCTTCAAAAAAGACCCGCAAACTCATCCACATTACGAGAACTCGCACATTGCAAAAATAACGATGCGCTGTATGCCGCTGTGTGCCGCATAAACAAGAAGGTGAGAAAATCGCTTGATGTGTATACAAACCTTATCGAAGGATGCACGCTCAACCCGCAATTCAACATAGCGAATCCATTTGGTGATGAGTAAGGAGTGGATATCCGGTAATGCCGATACGTTCGGAGTAAAAGCATTGTAGTACAAAGCATCTCGCTGTGTAAAAAGTAAGAAATAGTAAGACACTTCTTTGCCATTCGTCAACTCAAGGCGCTACGATACAGATACCATCAACAGGTCTTACTAATCCCCTGTTGTGGCCATATCGTGAAGCAGAACCTGCACCTCGAGTACATCTCGATAGCTGAATTACAAGAATGCGAATATAACCCGCGCGTCTGGAGCGAATCAGACCGAGTACAGTTGAAGAAAAGTATCACCGAGTTTGGTCTCGTGGACCCACTCATCCTCAACTCCACTCCTGAGCGCATGAATGTGGTTGTGGGTGGCAACTTCCGCCTCAAAATGCTCAAGGAACTCGGGTACGAGCAGGTACCCATCGTACGGGTGCATTTGACGCTCGAAAAAGAAAAAGAGCTCAACATCCGCCTCAACAAAAACCAAGGGCAGTTTGATCTGTCACTCTTAGCACAGTTCGATGAATCTTTCTTGGCGGACATCGGATTTAACTCTGAAGAGCTCGACCATATATTCGAGGACGATACCAAGGAAGAGCAGTTTGATCTCACCAAAGAGTTGGAAAAACTTGATATCACCACCATTACCGTGCAAAAGGGCGATATCTACGAGATCGACGGGTCCCGCCTTATGTGCGGCGACAGCACAATTGAGAAAGATGTACTCACCCTTGTAGGCGACGAGCGATTGGACATGGTCATGACTGACCCTCCATACCGTTTACAATACCTACAAGGCAAAACACGCAACGGTGAATCGACGACCGGCTTCGGCGCTAAAAAGAATCGGCGCTACCTTGAGACCGAGTCGATACCACTGGATTTCACTACCCTTTGGATGGAAAACGTCGCTAAAGTTGCTTCGAAAGATTTTTCCATCATTGTCTACGAAAACTGGAAGAACCTGCGCGAAATCTGGGGTGAGATGGAGAAACACTGGAAGGTGCGCAATATGCTCGTGTGGCATCTCCCCAATCGCAACCAAGGGTACGCGAGCGATCACAAATTTTTCTCCAAGCATGACATCGCTATGGTCGGCACAAGCGAGGAGCGTGCTAGCATCACCCAAGAGGAGGAAAACGAGCTGGTCGAGAATGAGTATCGAACTGCATTATTTGCCATTAACGGTAAACCCGCGTGGGAGGGCTATGCCAAGGGCAAGAAGTACTGTCCCACCGACTTTATCGAGTTCAACGCGGCGGACGAGAAAAGTAGCGGACAAGGCATCATCTTCGGCGTAAAACCGCTCCCCATCCTCATCCCCTACATTAAGGTACTTACGAGACGCGGACAGCTCGTCATGGAACCATTCGGCGGGAGCGGATCGACACTCATTGCATCCATCACGCTCGGCCGACGCTGCTACTTGATGGAGAAGTCCCCTGTATATGCGGAGGTGATACTGCGTCGATGGGAGAAGCACACGGGTAAGACCCGCACGAAGATTTATGGCGCGCAACAGTGATGACCGATCCCTCTTTCTGCGCACGCTGGCAGAATATCCGTACATCTACTACGCCGCAAAGAAGGCGGGCATTTCGCCTGCCACCATCCACCGCTGGATGAATAGCAATCCCGATTTCAAGAAGGAAGTGCAAAAGACCAAGCGGGAGGGGCTTATGAATCAGAACGAGAAGGTCGAGATGGTGCTGGTGAATAGCGCTCTAAAGGGTTCGATGACGGCGGTTAAGTTCTACCTCACCCACAACAGCAAAAAGTACCGACCAACGCGGCCGGCGTTTCCGCCACCTGCGATAAGCGCTGAAGAGCGCGAGATGTACCGCGTGGTGTATGCGTGGGCGGTACAGAACAAACCCATGCCAATAGAGACGCGTGAGCGGATTATGCGCGCGTTCAAAAAACATGGATACTTCGACGGGACCGGTGGGTTGACCGAGGTCTTCAAACAGAAGTTTGGGTTTTTCTTGGAAGGTGAAGGCGGTTCGGAGAAGGAAAAGACGAGCGATTTTAATGGAATGTAACTCCTCCTTTCTTCAGCTCATCTCGGATCTCCAAATAGTTAGGGATGGTCTTGGCGACCAAGTTCCAAAACTTCTGCGAGTGGTTGAATTGCCCAAGGTGGCACAGCTCGTGCACAATGATGTAGTCAGAGAGTCGAGGTGGCAGAAGTGCGATCTTGTAATTGAAGTTAAGATTGCCCTTCTTCGAGCAACTCCCCCAGCGCGTCTTTTGATTCTTGATGTTGATTTTGTTGAATCGAAACTGGTAGACCTTGTTGAAGTGCTCGATACGACTCTCTGCAACCTTGAGCGCCTTCTCTTTGTTGTCCAAATATTCTTCTTCGTCGTTCGTCGTCTTGAACACAAAGCTCGACACCGTCTTGAAGTACGCCATTTTGTCCAGAATCCATTTGGACTTTTGAATGATAAACTTCTCGACAAGATTCGCATCAGTAGCCTTTGGCACGGTCACCACGAAGGCCCCATCGCAGTAGATCGCGAGACGCATACGCCGAGCGTGTTTACTCACTCGCAGGGTGTACTCGACTTGTTGCCTGTGCAGTTCTATCTGCTTTTTCATAACTAGAATTTACGGATCACCACGTCAATGAGTCGGTTGAGGTACTTTTGGAAGTCCGACACTTTGATGCGATCGCGGTACTCCTTGAGAATCAACTCCTGCAAGGTACGCTTCGCCTCCTTCAGAAACTCCTCTCTCTTGGACGAATCCTGCCAGCCAGAGTCCAACACATTCTCAAGCCGAAGGGTCATCTCTTTGATGAATTCCTTCAGCACCACAGGGTCGGTCTCTCCCACAAACTCCTGCGAGATTACATACAGCCCATACTCGTTAAGTTTGTAACCGAGTTCATTCGCTTCTTCGTTTTTTGTCTTGATATCATTCAGCAACTCGTAGTATCGCTTGAGGCGCTCGGCAAGGTCTATCTGATTTTTCTCAAAATCCGCTCGAATTGCGACCAATCGCTCGCTGAACTTCTGGAACGCCGGATGCGTGTCGATACTGATCGATATCTCGCGCTTGAGCATCTTCTCGAGGTTGAGCGCCTTTTCTTCATCAGGCTGCTTATCAAGACGATTTAAGGCTGCGACGTCATGCACATTCAGCTCGCGGAAGTTCTTGGTAATGCCCTCGTAATCGATCTTGTCTTGAATGAGGCTCTTGATCTTCTCGCCATACTCGGCAAGCGAGAACGCGTCCACACCATCGTCTTGAAATTCTTTGACGAAGGCCAGATAGAAGCTCGTCACCCACTCAAAGCGACGCAGAAACTCCATCAAGAACGGGTCGGGCGAGAGGATCTCAAACAGCATCTTCAGCCGCGCGTATTTGTCCTTAAAGAACTGCTGCCTGCTCTGGTTCTCAATAAATATCTTCAAACAGCGGCGCAGATTATCGATCGACGGGTCTTCGATATTCACCCCCTCGAACAGGCTCATGACTTCGCCCAACACATGCGTAAACTCTTCCTTCAATCGGTCGATGTTGACCATGGCCGAATCGACCACGCTCTCGTCAAAGTTGAGTGCGTCATAGAGGTTCTTTGTCACGCCATAGTAGTCAATGATCTTGCCGCAGCCCTTGTTGGGGTACACACGGTTGGTGCGCGCAATCGCTTGGAGCAGGTTATGGTCGCGCAGTGGCTTATCGAGATACATCACCTGCTCGACTGGTGCATCAAAGCCGGTCAGGAGCATGTCGCAAACAAGGAGGAACTTCAGCGGATGATTTGCATCCTTAAACTGCTCGATAATCTTCTCACGCTTTTGCTTGTTGGTGTTGTACTTCTTAAGGTCGTCGCTCTCGCTGTTGGGGTCGCCCGGCGAATACACCACCTCCGACCACTCGGGCGGCACCAATGTGTCGAGCAAATCCTTAAACTTCGCTGTCGCCTCGCGGTCGTAGCAGACAATCTGCGCCTTAAAGCCGTTGGGCAACACATATGCCCGGTAGTGCTCGATAATGTCTCGCGCGACCGCCTCCATACGCTTGTCGAGCTTCACGAGCGCCTCCTTCTTGCCGTAGCGTTTGGTCAGCGCGTCTTTTTGCGCCGCGGTCAGCTCGGTCGTCATCCCGTTAAACTGCTCGTCGAGCTTCTTCTCGTCGATAAAAAACTTCGACAGCCGCGCCTCGTAGGTCACAGGCAACGTCGCCCCATCTTCTATCGCCTGCTGAATCGAGTAGTAGTCAAGGTATCGCTCGCCATCCTCGCCGAAATTGCGGTACGTATTGATTTTCTGCTTATCAATCGGTGTCCCCGTAAAGCCAAAGAAGAACGCATCCTTAAACGCGTTGCGCATCTTAATCGCCGAGACACCCTCATTGTCTCGGTGTGCCTCGTCGGATAGGACAATCACATTGCCGTCGATACTCTCGATATCCTCCAGCTCGCTAAACTTCTGGATGGTGGCGATAAAGATACCGCGGTCGGCTCCTTTGATCTTCTTCTCCAAGTCCTTGCGCGACTCAACGCGAATCAGGTTCTGCCCGCCCCAACTGTCGAACTCGTCGAAGACCTGCTCGTCGAGGTCGACGCGGTCAATGAGGATGAATACCTTGGGGTTCTTGAGCTCAGGAGCATAGCGCAGCTTCCACGCTGTAAAGAACATGGTGAGCGTCTTGCCCGACCCTTGGGTGTGCCAGATGAGCCCCTTCTTGTGCTCGCCATTCTTCACGCGGTCGACAATCTTGTTGGCAGCGTAGAGCTGCTGGTAGCGAGCGATCTTCTTGGTCACGCCGTCCTTCTTCTTTTCGAACACGATGAAATTCTTGAGCACATCGAGCAGCCGCGCCTTATCGAGCAAGTAAAACAGCGTCGCGTCCAGCTCCTCCTCAAACTGCCCCTTATCGCCATGCGGATCTTCGCGCCACGTCAGGAAGTACTGCTTGGGCGAATAGGTGGCACCGTAGACCGTCTTCAATCCATCAGTCGCAATATTGAAAGCATTCGGCAAAAACAGCTTCGGCGCGACGCGCTCGTAGCGCTTGAGCTGGTCTATAGCATTCTCAAACGAGACCGAGCTGGACGCGGTCGGACTCTTCGCCTCGATGTCACAAAGCGGCAAACCATTCACAAACACCAACACGTCGGTGCGGATGTTCTCGGTCACGCCTTCGAAATAGAACTGATTGGTGACGACGAAGTGGTTATTCTCGACCACATCAAAGTCGACAATCTTGTAGTCGCGGTTCTTGCCCGTCTCAGCATCCTTAAGGTTGATACCGTTGCGAATAGCCAACAAAAACGCCTCGTTGGTATCGAGTTTCTTCACCTCGCGCACCACACTCTGTGCCGTCGTTTCGTCCACTCCATTTATCTTCTGCACTGCAGCAAGCAAGTGTGGGGTAATGATGTACTCGTTCTCAAAAGCGCGAAGCTTTGCAAACTCCTCGGGCTTTATGTACTCATACCCCAGCCGCTCGCGCAGGAATTTGATGACGTGGTATTCGACTGTGTATTGTTCGTTGAATTTCATAGCTACTTATCCAATTTCTCTGGCTTTTTGAGACCCTTTGCTTCATCTGACTTCAACTTTCGCTCTATCTTTTTTATATCTTCTTCTACTGGCAACTTTTCAGGCACAATACCTCGACTAAGTAACGTCTTCCGAACGCTTCGATTGTTAGTGATGTGTTCCTCGGATATAGCGAGTTCAGAACGAAGACTTTTCTCTTTCGTGTTGAATATGGTTATTTCTGTAGCAAAGTCTTTTGCTTTAAGCAGTATTGTCGGTTGAAAATCTGCAAGCGCACGCGAATCAGGCACACCAAGTCGCTTCTTCATCTCTTGAGTTGTGTATCCAAAGAGCGCCTTATCACCCTTGCTGCGAATTAAACCAAAATTCTTGTCGCTCCCCGTTTGTTGGAAAATAACTCCGGACAACTTCTTTTCGGTCTCGGTTAGTTTGTGACGAGCAAGCAAGCGTTCAGAATCTTGTATTCGTTTTTCTATAACTTCAAACTTCCGTGTTTGAAGTGCAAAATAATTTTGGGCAAAAGCTATCTCCTCCTTGCGGGGGTCACCGTTTTGAGCAATCAAATAACAAGCAAACCGAGTCAACATAATATCCTCGATTTCTCGCTCACTTCCCGACCCAAGTCTGACCATTTTCCCGGCGTCGGCAAAATGGTCTGCGACCAAATGTCCCGAGGTTTCGCAAGCTATTTTCGCTTTGGATATAACTCCCAAAAAGTTAACCCACTTGTCATATCCAAGTAATTGTTGCAGATCACGAGCAAGCCAAAACTCCACACCCTCATTAGTCTTGTTGGCATAGGATTCAAAGTTATTTGTGAGCGATTGGATTACTTCTTTTTTCATATTGTATGAATACTAGCAATGTTAATGGAGTCTCATAACTATGCAACTACATTCAACACTTTATATTTCCAAGCCGGAGGATCAATACTTTCTTGGTAAGTATCACTTTCTACAAAGTAGGCTTTATATTTATAAGGAGATTTCTTCGGTCCATTAAATTTTGTAAAAAACTTAGGTCTATTAACATTCTCATCTCCTTTACTCTCTACGTAGTCAATCCACTCATAAGGAACAAGGCCGACAGGGTAAGCAATTTGTATATGATCCTGGCCTTCAAATTCTTGCTTGAGGTATAATTTTCCATCATTGTGTTGATATACACCAACTGGCATAGCACAAAAGAATTCAACACCATCAAACCTTGTGGACTTAAGTTCCGCACCTAAGTAGGTATACCCGTTTCTATCGGCTTCGTTTGTCTCTGGATAGTGTGTGAAATATTTTTTTACATTTATCAGTTCAACTTTTCTGCCCACACCCGCACCACGATCACCCAGGAGATCATTAACCTGTTTTTTTATTTCGGCTTTATGTATTAGATGATCCTTAATACCTAACCTCTTGGAGAGAAAATACACATGGTAGGCAATAAATCCACCGATGATAATGCCTAACAATCCAACAGAATTACTACTCAGCCATGCCAAAAGAATAGCCAACTTTCCTGTAATAGTTTGAAGTAGCGATGTCATAGAGTTCTAACCTTCCCACTCAACAAATCCTGCATCAGACCTTTTTTGAGAAGGATTAGTTTGGCTTTTAATTTTTTATTGATAGATATCTTTTCATCTACTAAAGAGAGAATTTCCACTATTTTATTTTGCTCTGTTTTTCCTGGAATGCCAATTTTAACTAATTTAATATCACTGGTATTTACCACCTTTTGAGTTGATCCTCCAACCTTCGAATGCATCTGTCGACTAGAGAGCGGAGAATTGATTGCGTAGTATAAAAACTGTGGATTTACCATACTTTGATTTGCCCGTATGATCACAACATTCAAACAATTAGCCTCAATCAACTCATTAGGAACAATACATGCTAATCCACTATAACCATGTCGTGCAATTAATATATCACCAGGCTTCAGCTGCGACTTTACATTTTTCTTATGAAAGTCAGAGGTTACGCACTTCATCTCATTAAAATCAATACCCCAATCTTTTAGATTTCCCGTACGCAACATCGGGATACCGCTCGAGTCAGTGTAGTATGGCTCACACACACCGACGAAACCCACAACGATTTTATCGGACGATTCATGTAGGGACACAACCTGCCATGTTGCGGGAATTTCACCAATATCTGTTTCTTTAAATTTCGTGTGCCCAATACCACGAGTAAAAAGTTGCTGCATCAACCCACTCTTGAGCTTTTCTGTCGCTGCAATAATCTCGTCGGTTTTTTGAATCTCCTCATCCACGGCACCCAAAATCTCCGCAATCTTTTTTTGTTCAACTATAGGAGGAAGGACGGCAGGCATATTTCGCAAAGCTGGACCATTGATTGCTGTAAAAGTTGACCCTTGGGCCATTGCATTCAAAGACTCTTTCATCGACTTAATAATCTGAAAAAGAAAGGCCTGATTTACAACCCCTGGTTTTGCCCTCAAAGCGGCCAAGCCACGCCCGATGCATGCTTTTCTATCGTTTAAAGCGATATCTCCGACGGGCGCACGGACAGAGAGCAGGATGTCTCCACTTTCAGACATTTTTATTGGTGCAGACGTCCACTGTCTAACCACCACACCACCTGTTTTCGAGAAATCCGCCTTACCTTGGAAAAAGGGCACCCCGACTCCGTCTTGATTGTACGAATCGGAGCTAGGAGATTGCCCCATTTCTAATTCAGCAATAGACGATAGAGTTGCTGACTGCCATTCTTTCGGAATTACAACGTTAGTTCTTGCCATAATTTTTTATCAGAAAAAGCAACTTTTTGAGTGATGGTAAGCGGTTGAAATATTTCCGATATTCTCTACCGGCCTTGTCGTAGACAACAATGTAGTAAACCTTGGAAAAATCAAGCAAATCTTGCTCAGTAGTAATTTGAGTCTCTGGCTGTTCTTCTGTTAGAACACGGTTTACACCATTCAGACTATCGCTCAATAACAGAGCCCCTCCCTTAAAAAGCATAATGCCGACATTACCTATGGCGACAGGACGACGACCGGCGTTTGTGATTGTTATAACAAAATAGGTCAGGTCCTCTGAATACAGAGGTGCGGCATTTATAATCAGCATTCCCTTCTGGTATTTGATATTTATTCGCGGACGATCTATCCAAGCGTTGTAAGAGGACACGAGAAGGGCACCTGTTGCAACAACGGCACCGTACCACGCAACGGTGTTCGCTGAGATTTGAATTGAGATGTTGGGCATAAACATAAAATTTAGTATTTCAACTCCTTCAAAAACCCCTCGACCTTTTTGTCTATCTCCGCACGCTCCTTCTCAAGCGCTGCCAACTCCTTGCGCACCACCGATACATCGATCACCTCCTCCTTGTCGCCATTCTCGATATAGCGGCGTACATTGAGGTTGTACTCGTTCTCCTCGAGCTCTTTGAGGTCAACAACGCGCGCGTAGTTCTGGATATCTGCATAACCATCAAAAGCTTTGACGATTTTGCTAATATCCTGCGGGCGCAGCGAATTCTGATTCTTGCCTTCGAGAAAATCCTTCTCGGCGTCGATGATGAGCACCTTGTTTTTGTGGCTCTCTTGCTTGTTGCGATTGAAGATGAGGACCGCCGCCGGGATGCCGGTGCCATAGAAGAGTTTTGCCGGGAGCGCGATGACTGCCTCGAGGAGATCGTTCTTGAGTATCTGCTCGCGGATGCGCCCCTCGGAGCCGCCACGAAAGAGTACGCCGTGTGGGAGCACCACGCCTGCGCGGCCATTCTGATTCATCGACTTGAGGATATGGAGCACGAAGGCGTAGTCGGCGTTTTTGTTGGGTGGCATGTCGTAGCCCTCGGTGCGGCCGTACTTGGTCTTGAACTGATCAAATTCCCAGTCCTTGATCGAGGACGGCGGGTTGGCAACGACTATGTCAAAGGTCTGGAGCCCGCCCTGCTGGTTGAGAAACTGTGGGTTTGCGAGTGTATCACCGCGGCGTATGTCGGCACTGTCGAGCCCGTGGAGGAACATGTTGATTCGGGCAATCGCGAAGGTGCTGAGGTTGAGCTCCTGCCCATAGAGGTAGAGTGTCTTGGCAATTTTCTCGCCTGCCTTCTTGTTGAGATAGTCGTATGCTTCGAGCAAGAAGCCGCCCGAGCCCACGGTCGGGTCATAGATATGATCCTTCTGGTGCGGCTTGAGAATGCTGACGATAATGCGCTCCACCTCGCGAGGGGTGTAGAACTCCCCTCCCTTCTTGCCTGCATCGGCGGCAAACTGCTTGATGAGGTACTCGTATGCGTCACCAAGGAGGTCGGAGCTGATGTAGGTATTGCCAAAGTTGTATTGCGAGAAATGATTGATGAGCTTCTGGAGCGTCTCGTTGGGGAAGCGATCTTTGTTGGCAAAGTCGAGGTCGTCGAAGATACGGTCGAGTTTGGGGCTGTTGGCGTTGGCAAGCTTTTCGAAGATGTCGTTCAGGCTCTGTCCAATCTTCTCGGCCTGTTCAGCGACCACATTCAAACGGCAGTCCTTTGGGACTTGGAAGCGGTGGTTGTAGTCGGCGCGCGCGATTGTCTCGTCGCCATACTCTTTCATGACCGCCTCGTACTCCTCGTCCCACACGTCGCTAATGCGCTTGTAGAACAGGAGGCCGAAGATGTACTTCTTGTAGTCGGAGCTGTCGATCTTGCCGCGCAGAATGTCGGCGCTCTTCCAGAGAAAGTTCTCGAGCTGCGGCAGCGTCAATCGGCTGCCCATTTTGTCGACAATGGTCTGGATATCCTGTGGGCGATACTTGCGGTCGCCACGCTTGCCGATGCGCAGCGGGACGAGAATACCCTCCTTCTCCCAATTACGCAGAGTGTCTTGGTGAATAGAGAAAATATCGGCAACTTCGCCGATGGTGAGCAAATCGCCCTTCTCTTTTAATTTGGCTTCGATGTCTTTTCTCATACTGTTACGCTTCATCCTATCTCCAGATAGATACAGAGTCAAGTGTTCATAGGTTACCATAGGTCTGCATAGTAGCTCGCATTGCAAAGTATAGGTATTTTGTTACCAACAGGGCGTGCCGGACTAGCGTCCGGACTCACAACAGGGGTTCTGTCATCACTTGTACTTGCAGATTAGCAAGTAACCACAAGGGACATGAATACCGCGACATTTGAGGCTGTTGGGGCGCTTGGGGCAAAACCAGAGGCAAAGGAGGCCGTAAAGGTGCGCTACTGCCTATACGCCCGTAAGTCCACCGAGCAGGACGAAATGCAAGCGCTGTCGATCGACTCGCAGATCAAAGAAATGAGTGCGCTAGCGGTACGAGATGGGCTGGAGGTGGTTGTTACCAAGCGAGAGAGCCACTCGGCCAAAGAGACCGGCCAGCGGCCAGTCTTCAACGAGATGCTCGAGGAAATACGCATGGGCACATACAACGGCATCCTCACCTGGGCGGCCGACCGCATCAGCCGCAACGCGGGCGACCTCGGCAAAGTGGTCGATTTGATGGACGCAGGCAAACTGCACGGCATACAGACGTATGGGCAGAAGTTCTCCAACAACCCAAACGAGAAGTTCTTGCTCATGATCCTGTGCTCACAGGCAAAACTGGAGAATGACAACAAAAGCATCAATGTGAAACGCGGATTGCGCACTCGTGCCGAGATGGGGATGCTCCCCGGCTGGGCACCTATCGGCTATTTAAATGACACGCGCAACGACCATAAATGTGAGTACCTGCTCGACCCTCTACGCGCCCCGGTCATCCGTATGGTATTTGAGAAAGTGGCAAAGGAGCGCTGGAGTGGCAAGAAGATTTACTACTGGTTGAAAGATGACCTTAAATTTACAACGCGCAGCGGTAAGAGCCTTAACATCAGCACCCTTTATGAACTACTGAAGAATCCCTTTTACTGCGGCGTGTTCGAGTACCCACGCAAGAGCGGCAATTGGTATGTTGGAAAGCACGAACCACTCATCACAAGAGAGCTGTTTGAGGCGGTGCGAGCGAAAATCGTCGAGGAAACAAAACCAAGAAAACGATCGAACGAATTCGCATTTGTCCGCATGATGACCTGCGGCGACTGTGGTTCGGGCATCACCGCATTCGAGAAGGAGAAGCTGATCAAGGGTACCGGCGAAACAAAACTGTACCGCTACTACGCGTGCGGTCGTTCCAAAGACCGCAACTGCAAAAGCCTGTACATACGCGAGGATGCGCTCATCGAGCAGCTCATCGAAGTCATCGACAAGGTCGACATAGACCAGCTCGGAGCGCGACACCTTATAGACAAAGAGGTCGCGCGATTCAACAAACTTCGCTCACAAGTGCTCGGCGTGCACGAGAAGGAAAAGGTACGCGACATGGACGTGCGGCGCTATGCCAAGTATTTGCTGGAGGAAGGGACACTGGAGGAGAAGCGAGAGCTGCTGGGGCATTTGCGAGAGAAGTTGATACTTAAGGAAAAGAAAATCACTTTTGACGCTGATCTAGTCTTGCGTTAATCCCCTACGAACTTCCTCAGCCTTCCGTTCTTTATAGGTCTTTCTCCTAAGGCTGAGATGGTGCTGGTGGTATTCATTATCATCTCTCTCAGGCTCTATTTTGTTCATTGAAGTTGGATCTGAGCGGCCTCTCCGAAAAGGGCCGGCCATTGCAGCAAATTCTCCCTTGAACCAGGGCAGGGTTTTATACTCTCGTTCTTGAATCGCTTTTTCTTCAAAATCGGGTTCCCAAGGGTGTCGTCCGTATTCATCCATTGCGCCACCAGTCCCGTCATTGTTTCCCCACATAATAGTCCCTCCCCAGTGAATAGACCTAGGATCGGGCATCAGCAAGTAGCCTCCTCCAAAACTATGCCACTGATTACTTGGTAGGTTTGCTTCTGGATAGAGCCATTCTTCCTTTGCGGCTGCAATATATCTATGAGCGCGTTTCTTGATTATGTAATTAATCTCTAATACTTCCTGTTCAGTCAGGTGTCTTTCAGTCTGCACTTCGGTATATTTGAAAATTGCGTTGCGCCAAGGGTTTGGATTTGGGCGAAGACCTACTTCTGATTGATACGGGTTTCTCACCCAAGACAAATTCGTGAGAATTAGTATTTTGTCTATTGAGAGCGGAAATATAGTGTGAGTCCCTTGTAACCAAATATCAGGGTCGCTTGCCCCACGACACCAATCCGACTTAGGACTACAGCGCCTGTTATAGACTGTCACAGGGTGATCAGACACGATAAATTTTGTTTTTGATTGCGACGCATCGGCAATCAACCAAACACATTCCATCCATATTGCAGCATGCAAATCACGCATTCGTATCATCTGTCTAAGATTCCAATCCTTGTCCGAAGTCTGAGTCTTCGTAGACAACCATTCTAGCCCTTTTGGCGTCCTAAGTTTTTGGGTACTCATATAGATGAGTAGACGCCTCAGAGAATCACCCCACGATTTGAGTGGATAGGAAAAATCATTAAAATATTCAACTGCACTTTTACCCTTCGTATCAATCTCACCAAAGAATCTTTTTTCAATCTCGGTTGAAGTAATACCAGAAAGCTTTCGAGTATACAGATCTCTTTCCATGAAGCACGCATCGGGACCTCTTCTTTTTAACACTCTATCTACATGCCTTACTCCTCGCGAATCTAGAAACACATCTGGTTTAAGATTCAAATAGTGAAATTGGGTATCGCCGGGTAACAAAAAGCGTTGCTGATACCATTCCGGTACGTAGTGATTATTTCTAAACTCATTAGTCATAGATTTAAATTACTACATAACAGAAAAGACGTCCTGTTTAGGACGCTTTTTCGGCTTAATGGGAAAATGTGAGGCTGTTTTGCCACACCATGGCCCAACCACAACGCAACAGCTACAATCAAGGTATGACTACAAAAAAAGTGTCCCAGGTGTGCGTCTGTGCGCACCAAAAAGAATGGCAATTTTAGA
>CAISEE010000002.1 GCA_903884345.1 Candidatus Adlerbacteria bacterium
CTCTAAAATTGCCATTCTTTTTGGTGCGCACAGACGCACACCTGGGACACTTTTTTTGTAGTCATACCTTGATTGTAGCTGTTGCGTTGTGGTTGGGCCATGGTGTGGCAAAACAGCCTCACATTTTCCCATTAAGCCAGAATTTCGGCACAAACGCGGTTGCCGGTTTGGTACTCGTCAGTTGTCTCCTTGTCGCTATTCCGCTCTCACCCTACAACAACTTTAGCGCATCCGCAACCATCGAGAGTTCGCCGTTTCGTTTAGAGAATTTGCCCTTGATAGCGATGCAGGTGTCGGGCTTGATGAGGTCTTTGTGCTCGGCGAAGAGTTTGGGAAAGACGACTGCTTCGATTGAGCCGTCGTAGTCGGCCAGTTTGACGAATGCCATCTGGTCGCCTTTTTGGGTGAGGATGACGCGCGCTTCCTCGATCATGCCGGCGACGACCACGGGGACACCCACCATGACGGAGTTTTTAAGCGTCGCCAACGTTGCGGTGCGCTTGGCGAATTTTTCTTTGAAGCGATCGAGCGGATGGCCCGAGACGAAGAGGCCGAGCAATTCTTTCTCCCAGGCGAGTCGCTGCTCCAGGGTAGCCTCGGGTGCTTGGGCCAAGGTGATTTCTTGCGGGCCGCCGCCGAATGAGGCAAAGAGCGAGTCGTGCTGCTGCTCGCGCGTGGCGTCGCGGTGGTACTGGAGGAGTGATTCGATGTTTGCAACGAGGCGGCCGCGGCCGAAATCCGAAAGCCCTTTCTCGGCGAGGCTGTCGAAGGTGCCGCACTTGATGAGCGAGTCGAGTCCTTTCTTGTTAAGGCCCTGGTCTTCGACGCGGCTGAGAAAGTCGGCGATCGAGGCGAAGGGGCCATTCTTCTTTCGCTCGGCGATGACCGAGTCGGCGATGCCTTGACCGAAGTTCTTGACCGAGTAGAGGCCGAAGCGAATCGCGTTGGGGAACTCCGACGTCGTGCCGGGGGCGACGACCGCGGTGAAGTCGCCGAAGCTCTCGTTGATGTCGGGCGGCAAAATCGGGACACCCATGCGCTTACATTCGCCGACCATGATGGCGATGGTGTCGATGTCGCCGGACTCTGCGGTGAGAACTGCCGTCATGTACTCGACGGGGAAGTTGGCTTTGAGGTACGCAGTCTGGTAGGCGACGCGGCCATAGGATGCCGAGTGCGCTTTGTTAAATCCGTACGCGGCGAACGGCTCGATCCACGACCACACCTCCTGCGCTTTTTTGAGTGGCCAGCCCGAGTGGGTGACGCAGCCTTGGATGAACTTGTCCTTCTGCTTGGCCATCTCCTCGGGGATTTTTTTACCGACGGCCTTGCGAAACTTGTCGACCTCGCCCCAGGTGTACCCCGCGATCTGGTTTGCGATGATCAACATGTCGTCTTGGTAGACGAGCGTGCCGTAGGTTTGCTTGAGGATGGGCTCGAGTGCGGGGTCGAGGTAGGTGACGAGCTCGGGGTTGTACTTTCGTTTAATGAAATCGGGGATAAACTGCATCGGGCCCGGGCGGTAGAGCGCCACCATAGCGTTGATGTCGTGGATGGTCGAGGGCTTGAGTTCGACCAGCCACTTGGTCATGCCGTCGCCGTTTAACTGGAAGGTGCCTTCGGTCTCACCGCGCGCGAGCATCTCGAAGGTGAGTTTGTCGTCAAGCGGAATCTCCTCGATGTCGACTTTGATGCCGCGCATCTTCTCGACCAGCTTCACGGCGTTGGACAAAATGGTGAGGTTGCGGATGCCGAGGAAGTCGAACTTGGTGAGGCCGACCCCGTCTTCGCCGACCGAGTACATGTCGTACTGGGTGATGATTTTGCCGCCCTTGGGGTCCAGCTGGAGCGGGGTGTACTCCACAAGCGGGCGCGGGGCGATGACGACGCCCGCGGCATGCACGCCGACGTGGCGGGCACAGCCTTCGATCTTCTGCCCCAGGTCGATGATCTCGTGCGCCTCGTCCTCGTTCTTGTACATCTTGGCCAGCTCGGGGTTGTCTTCGAGCGCGCGCTCGAGCGTCATCGGAAATCCTTGTGAGCCGAAGGGGACCTCTTTGGCGAGTCGATCGCCCAGGCCGTAGGGGTAACGCAGTGCGCGCGCCACGTCGCGAACGACGCCGCGGGCGAGCATGGTGCCGAAGGTGCCGATCTGCGCCACGTGATCCTCGCCGTAGGTTTGGCGGGCGTACTTGATGACCTCGTCGCGACGCACGTCGGCGAAGTCCATGTCGATATCGGGGGCCGAGGGGCGCTCGGGATTGAGGAAGCGCTCGAAGGGGATCTTGTATTCCAAGGGGTCGATCTTGGTGATTTGCAACAGGTACGTCGTCATCGAACCCGCGACCGAACCGCGGATGTTGGTGTAGATGTCGCTCTCGCGGGCGAAGCGAATAAGGTCCTCCACGACCAAGAAGTACATCGCGTAGCCCTTGAACTTGATGATGCCAAGCTCGTACTCGAGACGCTCGCGCACGTCGGCGCGCTCGGTGAGGCCACGCGCCTTCATGCCGCGCATGCACAAGTCATAGAGCGCCTCGTCGGCGGTTTTGCCGGGCGGGAGCGGGAACTCGGGGAAGACGAACTTGCCCAAGACGAAGGTCACGTTGCAGCGCTCCGCGATTTTCAGCGAATTTTCGAGTGCCTCGGGCAAATCGGCAAAGCGCCCCTCCATCTCGGCGGCAGAGAAGAACGAGTAATCTTCTTCAAGTTCCTCGCCCTCCTCGTGCGCGTTCTCGATCTTGCGCATCGTCTCCCAGGCGCGGCGGTCGTCGCGACCCAAATAGAAAACTTCTTGCGCCGCGACCAGCTGCATGTCGTTTTTCTTCGCGAACGCCTGCAAACTCTCCAAGACCGCATCGTGCCCGTCGCGGTCGTCGTGCTGCGTGATTTCCAAAAAGAGGTTGCCGCGGCCGAAGATCTCGAGGTAGGTCTCGAGCAATCGGTCGGCGCGACTGGGTTCGTTCGACTGGAGTGCGGCGGTTATCTCGCCGCGCAGACACGGCACGATGGCGATGAGTCCCTCGGCGTGCGCGCGCAAAATCTCGTGGGTGAAGATGGGTTTGCCGTCGTGCTCGGCGAAATTAGCGTCGGTCACGATGCGCAGCAAGTTACGGTAGCCAAGCTCGGTCTCGGCCAAGAGCACGAGTCGCGCTTCGTTGGGCAAAAACGCCTCAAGCCCGATGATCGGTTTGATCTCCTTCTTATTGCACTCCATCACGAACTCGATGGCGCCGTAGAGGTTGCCCAAGTCGGTGAGAGCGAGTGAGGTGCAGCCCTCGTGTTTGGCGGCTTTGACCAGGTCGGGGAGTTTGGGGAGCGCTTTGAGGAGTGAGTAATGCGAGTGAACGTGCAGCGGCGCGAATCGGGCAGACATGAAAGCAGTATAGCGCAAAACCAGGGCAAAAATGAGCTTCGGCGGGTACGCGATTTTTCTGCTGAAAATCGCTACGTTCTCGCGCCGTCGCGCTCGAAATCCCCGCCGAAGCTCATTTTTGCTACTATATATAGGTGAGAAAATACGTGATCGGTGTCGACGAAGCGGGGCGCGGGCCTTTGGCGGGGCCGGTGGCGGTCGGCATCGTCATGGTGCCGGCGCGTTTTAATATTCGAAAAGCTTTCCCTGGCGTCGCGGACTCAAAGAAGCTCACGGCCGCCAAACGCGAGGCAATTTACACACTCCTGGAGCAGAAAGCGAAAGAATCCGACCAGGTGCGTTACATGGTCGTCTTCGCTTCTGCAAAATTGATAGACGAAAAGGGGATTAGCTACGCGGTGCGCCAGGCCGTCGCTCGCGGAGTGCGTGCTCTCGCTCCGGTCGCGGCTCGCGGAGGTCGGTCCTCCGTAACGGCAGGCGATGTGCGGGTGCTCCTCGACGGGCTTCTTCATGCTCCGCTTCAGTACGAGCAGAGTACTATTGTGCGGGGTGACGTCAGCGAGCCCGTCATATCGCTCGCGTCGATCGTCGCGAAGGTTCGCCGCGATCGACTCATGTCGCGCCTTGCTACACGCTATCCATTCTACGGTTTCGACGTGCATAAGGGATACGGGACACATGCGCACTATGAGGCGATACAAAAACACGGGACCTGCGCGATTCACCGACGTTCTTTCGGGTTACAGATGTACTAGAGCAAGCACACGATGTGTGGTATAGTGTCGTTTGTTTCGAGTAGATACCACGTTAGTGGTTTGGGGGTTGGCGTGCCGAACATGTTACGTTTTGGAGTCTGCGGTGGGAACATCGCATGCAATTACTGCGAGCTGGGAGACCGAGCTTATCCGAGCCAAGCGGTACCCGACGGACCACACGTCGTCTGCGAGGAAGCTCGGGGTAAGCTGTATCCCGAGGTCCCTCGATGCACGAGCATCCCTGCGCCTCGTCGTGGGGGCGACTGTGCTGGGGTCTTTCGGCAGAAGGTAGGTGGTCCGTGGTTGGCACAGGTTAAACAACCGTGGGACCATTCCACGGCGGATTCGCCGGGTGGAATTGCCGCATAAATCGGCAGAAGTCGTGTTCAATAAGGAGCCTGGGTTGTGGTGCACAATTATGCACACACAACCCGGGCTTTGCTTTTTTCTGGGTATCTGCTATAGTCCTATACGTATGGTAGTCCGCATGAGACACACGCGCGCGCACACGGCTAACCGCCGTTCGCATCACGCGCTCAAAGCACAGACGCTCGGCACGTGTGAGTGCGGCGCTGTTCGCGTGTCCCACCGCGCTTGCGCGTCGTGTGGTCGCTACCGTGGTCGCGTCATCGTCGACGTGGTAGCCAAGGCTGCCAAGAAGTCGAAGAAGGCAGCGGCAAAGAACGCTGGAAGTAAGAGCGAGGCGGGTAAATAAGCCCTTTTGGCTCTTGGGTCTATCTCTCTAACGGTTCGGGCGGGTCGGGAAGTTCTTTCAACACATGGCAAATAGACATCTCTCAAGATCAGTCGTCCTCCAAACACTCTTCGAGTGGGATTTTCGCAGCTGTGTCGTTGATGATGCGCGTGAATCGCTCGTGCGCAATGCAACCGAGTTTGCCCCTAACGCGGGTGATTTGCCGTTCATGGATGAATTGCTTCGTGGCACCATCGAGCGCAAGAACGACCTTGACCTCGTCATCGAGAAAGCCGCTCCCGAGTGGCCGATCGACCGCATCGCGCTCGTCGACCGCAACGTGCTGCGCTTGGGGCTCTACGAACTCCTCTTTGCCGACCGCGAGAAGGTCCCGGCCAAAGTCGCCATCAACGAAGCAATCGAGTTGGCCAAAAGCTACGGCGGCGAGAACAGCGGCCGCTTCGTCAACGGCGTTCTCGGTGCCGTCTACAAAGAATTGGGCGAGCCTGGCAAAGACGAAGTTTCAAAAAAGAAAAAAGACGTGCCCTACGACGAGATGTCGCAGGAGCGCCTTGTCGGCGCCGTGGTATTTGCGCGAAAGGACGCAGACGTGTATCTTGCGCTTGTGCACGACATCTTCGGTCACTGGACGCTCTCGAAGGGGAAGTTGACCCCCGAGGAGACTCCCGAGGCCGGCGTGGTGCGCAAGATCAAAGAGGAGATCGGGCTGAATGTCACCCCGGTCGAGCGCCTCGGCGAGAACGAGTACGTGGCCAGCGACCCCGAAGCGGGCAAGAAGCGCAAGCACGTGATCTACTTCCTCGCGGAGTCGCCCTTCACCGACATCGACCTCGCCGTCAAAGGTGGCCTCGATGATGCGAAATGGTTTCGCATGCAGGACACACTAGACCTCAATTTTTATGATGACATGCTCCCCATCGTCACCAAGGCGATACAGAAATTAACGAAACAATAACCCTCCCATCAGAGATGCCGAAAGATTTCACGCAGTTTCAGGCAAAGATTGGCGTTTCTTTTACAGACAGTGCGCTCCTGCGACAGGCGTTTACGCACCGCTCCTATCTTAATGAGCATCGCAGCGAGACCAACGGCCACAACGAGCGTCTCGAGTTTTTAGGCGACGCCGTGCTCGAACTCATCTCGACTGACTATTTGTATAAACAGTTTCCATCGAAGCCCGAGGGCGATTTGACCGCCTACCGCGCGGCACTCGTGAATGCCATTACTATGGCCGAGGTTGCCGCCGAGATTGGCATGAATGATTATCTTTTGCTGTCCAAAGGCGAGGCAAAAGACAACGGTCGTGCGCGACAAATGCTCTTGGCCAATGCGATTGAGGCGCTCATCGGTGCCATCTTCCTCGACCAGGGCTACGACGCCGCGCGCGTTTTCATCGAAACGTATCTCTTCCCCAAACTCGACGGCATTTTGAGCAAGCGCCTCTGGCAGGACGCCAAGTCGACCTTGCAGGAGAAGATGCAGGATGCCGAGAGCGCCACGCCGTACTACTCGGTCATCAAAGAGACCGGCCCCGATCACGACAAGCACTTCACCGTCGGCGTCTACGTCAAAGACACGCTGGTGGCCCAAGGCGACGGCAAATCCAAACAAGAGGCCGAGCAGACGGCGGCCAAGGCTGCGCTCGATTCGAGAGGGTGGTAATCCTCCATGTTTCAAGATATCGGCGTCGGCATTTTCATTTCGATACTCGCCAGTCACTTTGGTGGCGTACCGTTGTCGGTCGTACTTGTTGCGTGGTGCGTCGCGTGCTCGCTCGTGCCTGATATTGATTTAGTGCTGCCGCCGTGGCTCGTCGGCGGTCATCATGGGCTGACGCATTACCCAGCAACCCAACTCGCTGTGAGTGTCGGCGTCTTCGCCATGCTCGGCCCTTTGTGGGCCGCGACCTACCTTGCTGCAGTCTTCGCGCACATCGCACACGACACAATCTTTTTGGGCTGGGGTATCAAATGGTTCTGGCCGCTCTCGCAGCGGTCATTTAAATTTTTTCCCGACAAAGGCGGCGTCATTACCTCGCAGATTCTGTTGTCGTTTCTTCCGGAGGAAGAGGAACGCTTAAAGCAAGTCTACGGCTCGCCACACTGGATTCGCATGTTTTATTTTCGCCCGAGCATCGTCTCGGTGTCCGAGTATGCGATTTTGCTCGCATCGCTCATGTGTTTGTACTTGTACACAAGGTAGTCTGTGGATGCTGAAAAGAGTACTTCAGGTTGGGGTGTATTTCTTATACACAGAGCACTCGAATGAATATTGGCGCCAGCCCTTACCCCGCGGCTTGCCGCGGGTTCCCTGTAGGAAAGTCTGAAAACCCTCGGTTTTCAGATATGATAGGCACATGGGCGTCACCCGAAGCAACCACTGCGTCTATGACACGCAC
>CAISEE010000003.1 GCA_903884345.1 Candidatus Adlerbacteria bacterium
AAAAGTACGCACTCGGAGACAGAGTCCGAGTGCGGTTAGTTGCCGCTGATTTAGCGGCGAGAACTGTAGACTTTGAACTGGTGCGGGCAGCGTAGTTTCCAATACACTTACACCGCCTCTCCTACGCAATCTTCCGCTTCTTTACCCGGACGGTATCGAAGTCGTGGAAAACCATGTGCGGGACTTCATCCTCGGGGACCCATGTGAATGGACCCTTTGGGCTGGTCGAGCGGCCCCAGAAGCCGTCGCGCGTCTTTGCGTAGAAATAAGTCCCGTTTCTTACTGCATTGCCGACGACCTCGACAACACTAGATGTCGAAAGTACAGTCACGCTGTCCTCCAATAACACTCTTCCGCCCCATGCGGATTTCCCCATCTAAACTCTTTTTTACTTATTTCGCAACCCCCAGCGCCTCTTCGAATTTGACGGACAGCACTTTCGAGACGCCGTCGCTACCCATGGTGATGCCGTAGAGGATGCCGGCGCGGCTCATGGTTTCGCGGTTGTGGGTGATGACGATGAGCTGCGACTTCTGGGCGAGGTTGGCAATCATGTCGCCGTAGCGGCGCGAGTTGGCTTCGTCGAGCGCCGCGTCGGTTTCGTCGAGTATCAAAAACGGCGGCGGGTTAACCTGCGACATCGCGAAGATGAGCGCGATCGAGGTGAGCGCGCGCTCCCCGCCCGAGAGCATGTGGAGCCCTTTAATGCGCTTGTGCGGGAGCGAGACCGTGAGGTCGACCCCAGCCTGGGTGCCCGCCTCCTCGTCGGCTTTGACTAACTCGAGCGATGCCGAGCCGCTGCCGAACATCAGTTTGAAGAATGCGTCGAACTCGGTCGAGATTTTGGCGATGCCCTCGTCGAAGCGAACCGACAGGGTCTGCGTGAGGTCGGCGATGAGCGCGTGGAGTGATTCGGCCGAGGCGGTCAGGTCGGCCAGCTCGTGTGTCAAAAACGCGTCGCGCTCGACGGTCTCTTGGTGCTCTTTCAAAATCTCAGTCGAGTTCCCTGCTCCCGCTTCTTCGAGGCGAATCTTCATGCGCTCGAGTTTGCGGCGACGCTCCTCTTGGCGGGTGCGATCCTCATCGGCCAAGTCTGCATCCGAGAGCGCCTCGCCAGTTTCGGCCACGACCGCGAAGGATTCGTAGTCGGCGATGGCTCGACCCACAAGCGCCGCCGCCTCGCCCACCTCGGTTTTAAACTGCTGGCGCTCGCGCTCGATCTGCTCGCGACGCGCACGCAGTTGCGACAGCCGGGTCTCGAGTTCGCTGCGGCGCGCCATGGCCGAAAACAGCTCGCGCTCTGCCTCGCGGTTGGCATCTTTGTCGGTGTCGATTTTTTGGCGCAGGGTTGCGATCGCCTCGCTCGTCTCGCGCTCTTTCGTTTCAAGCTCAGCGAGTTCGCGCTCGAGCGCCTCTTTGCGCGGCAGGAGTTTTTCGGCCGGGTTCTCGACGGGGATCTCGCGCGGCGCGATGCGGCGCAAAAATTCTTTGGTCAGCACAATGAGTGCAAGCAAGCGATTCTTGGTCTCCTGTTCGTTCAATTGCGAGGATTCTTCGAGTTCGCGCTCGACGCGGGTGGCAAACGCGCGCGCCTCGGCCGCCGAAACCACACTCTCAACCACGTGCGCGATGCGCTTTTCGGCTGCCAACTCGCCTTCGATGCGCCCTAGTTCGCGCGAGATCGAATCACGACGCGAACCCACCGAGCGACCCTCGGCTTCAAGCCGCATCAACTCGCTGGTGCCAACATCGTCTCGCTTCTTGCCCAACTCTTCGCGCAGGCGCGTGATGCGCTCGTTGAGCTCATTGTGCTCGCGCTCGGGCACCTCTGCCTCGTCGCGCACGAGAGATTCGGTAATCCGCAGGTAGACCGACTCGCGCTTGAGGTACTCGAGGTACTTGCCCGACAACTCGTCGCGCAACTTTTGTGCCTCCTCAATCTTGCGCACCTGGTGCTGCAGAAATTTCAAATGGGGTGCGAGTTCACGGCGCAAACCTTCGACTTCGCGCATGTTCTCGGCGGTCTTCTCTAATTTTTTCTCCGACTCCTCGCGTTTGTATAAAAATGCCGTAAGCCCGAGTGCATCCTCGATCATCTCGCGACGCTCGCGTGGCGACGAGGTCAAAATGCGGTCGGCCTCGCCTTGCGAAATAATGTGATGCCCCGACGCGCCGATGTTGGCCTGCGCCAAAAGCTCGCTAATATCGCGCAGGCGCACAGGCGAGCCGTTTAAAAGATAGTCGTTGCCGCCGTCGCGATGCACGACACGCTCGATCGAGACCTCGTCAAAGTCGAGCGAGAGTGCGCGGTCGCTGTTATCAAACGTAAGCTTCACCGACGCCCGCCCCGCGCGCGGGACTGCAGCCGACCCGCTCCAGATCATGTCCTCGCCCCGGCGCCCGCGCATCGACTTCATCGACTGCTCGCCCAGGCAAAACCGAAACGACTCCGCAATGTTACTCTTGCCAGAGCCATTGGGCCCCACCACCGACGTAATCGCCGACGCAAACTCCAACGGAGTCCGCTTCGCAAACGATTTAAACCCGGCCAGCTCGATCGACTTCAGTCGCATGCCTGTTAGTTTATCATTTAAACCAAGACTCAAAGAATGTCACCGTCGCGTACCACGCTTGGCTAACAAGTCGCACTGCTGCTACGGTTATCTTTTTCGGAAGATTCACCTGCGCAACAGGGGGTACATTTGAATTTGTTAACAACGTCACAGATGTCGCAGATGTCGTGCTTGCCGCAACAAACTTTGACGTCACTCTCTGGTTCGTGTACGACGGCTTCGTCGCTGATTTCGGGTGTGGAGTCATCGGCTTTATTTTGACCGGTTTTGTCGTCGGGACTAACGCAGGAGGCAGCACGGATTGTGCTATGGGATTATTTTGCGGCGGCGTGCCTATCGAGGTGGAAGATGCCAACAACACAACAGGCACAATTGCCGGTCCGAATGTGCCCGAACTAAAAGAGCCTCCACCAACATTCGAACCAACCCCTGAAGAGTTTGACACAGCAGCGCGCCATCCGGTTGTTACGTTACAATGCGTACAATCAAACGTCATCGTGCCAAAAATATTTTGTGGCTCGGTACTACCATGAAAAACTCCATTACTATCAATTGTAACGCCAGAGAAATTAATCCATCCTGTATTTTCGCCCCACGCCCAGCCACCCAACACACCGTTACCGTTGTTCGTTACGCCTCCGTTCGCGGGATTAAGATTGATCCATCCAAAGTTTGCCGTCCAAATATACCCTGTAAGTACCGAACTCGATACCGAAACAGAACTATTTGAAGCGCCCCAATTAACCCAACCTCCGTTGTTGTCCCACGCAAAGTGGTTGACTGCATCGATGCTCCCAGTCGATGCTTGCGCCGAAGAGACCGCTCCAGCAAAACACGCCAACACAATCAAACTTTGTAGAATCTTTCGCATCATTTCTTTTTTGGAGTAGTTTTTGCGTTGCATGTCGGACCAATCATCATGCTATTGCGCTGTCGATGATGACACGCTCGTGTCTGTCGTTGATGAGGCTACCGGAGCGACCGATATCGGCGACGTCGCCGGCGTGGTCGACGCTGTAGCATCCGGCGTCTGTGTCGAGGCGGACACCGCGGGGGCGACGGGTGCGGCCTGCTGCACTGCCCCTTGCAACAGCGCGTTTAGCTGCGAGCGGGTGATGCAGGTCTCTCCTGCAGAATCTTTGGCACACAACTCATCGGCAGACACATGGTGCGTCGTGAACGATTGTGCAAAACCCGTAACCGTTGCCGCGAGGCTGTCGACCTTTGCCGAAAGCTCCTTCACCGCCTCAATGAGTGGCGAGACGAGCCCGGCATAGTCGACCATGAGAAACCCGTCTGATGAGGTCGCCACCAGTTGTGGGAAGACCTTTTGCACATCTTGCGCGATGACACCGACCATCTGCTGCTGG
>CAISEE010000004.1 GCA_903884345.1 Candidatus Adlerbacteria bacterium
ACTCACTCGATGGTTCGTTCAAGAAGGTGAAGCTTGCGGTTGCCGTGCATTCGGGGCTCACGCATGCGCGGCGGATGAAACTTATCACGACACTGCTTTCGCCGCCTGCATAGCCTCACATTTTCCCATTAAGCCGAAATTCTTGCTAGATGCGGATGAGGGCGAGCTCGCTGCGGTTCTTATTACATCACTAAAGGAACCCGACGAACTAGAGTTTCTTGGAAACGCTGCGGGGCGCTACGTCTTGGGGCAACTTATTAAGGACTATCCAAACCTGTCCTCCACCGGAGACATCGCGGTACTGCAAGCAAAATCCAATGCGGATGTCATTACGATTTGGCGGCGAATCCTTGCCATACTTGAAAAAGATCTCCAGTATTTGTCCGACGATTTCTTCGGCCAGCAACTGAGAGCCCACCTCCTCATCGCATCGGCGATACCTGCGGAACCTAAAAAGAATGCAAAGACTCCGGCAGCCGGAGAACGCCTCGCCAGTTGGGACGTTATTATATAGCATCACGTCCCCGACCCTCACGCACCGCGTGGGGGTCACACTTTTTTAGAGATAGGATGCAGCGCCGCGTCTCTATTGACGCGCACGGTCGCCGGCGGTACCATTCGCGTATTCGGAGATTGATTCGGTTACCACCCGAGTTCGAGCAATCGAGTCGCAAGACCTAATCCGAACCAACAAGTGCCTGCCCAAGGCAGGAAACTAGGTGGAACCGCGAAATACCAGAAGGAACAAGGGGCAGACCCTTCGACTTCGCTCAGGGTAAATCGTCCTAGTGAGCGCACCGAGCAACCGGCTCGTGCATTCACTAGGGCGTTTTTCGTTTATTAGCCAATCATCAACGCTATGGAAGAATACCAGCAACCAGACGACCAATTAAAAGAGCGAGACCACAAGAAGCTCGGCCCCGAGCTCGAACTGTTCTACATCGACCCGACCGTGGGTAAGGGTCTCCCCATCTTCTTGCCCAAGGGAGCGACCGTGCGCCGCGAGCTCGAGAACTTCATCATCAACGAAGAGATTCGCCGCGGCTACCTGCACGTGCGCACGCCCGACATTGCCAAGCTCGAACTCTACCAAAAGAGCGGTCACTACCCGCACTACAAAGACTCGATGTACGCGCCGATCGAGATCGACGACGAGAAGTTTATGCTGCGCCCGATGACCTGCCCGCACCACTTTCAGCTCTACCTCTCCAAGCCCCACAGCTATCGCGAGCTGCCGATGCGCATCGCCGAACTGGCACAACTCTACCGCTACGAGCAGTCGGGCGAATTGATGGGCCTCCAGCGTGTGCGTACCTTCTGCCTCGCCGACTCGCACATCATCTGCGCGTCAGAGGAGCAAGCTATCGACGAGGTCAACGGCGCGCTCGATTTGATCGAGTACGTGACCGGCGTCTTCGGGCTCAAGTACGGTGTCGACTACCGTTATCGACTCTCGCTCGGCGACCGCGCCAATACCGAGAAGTACTACAAAAATGATGCGGCCTGGGAGAAGGGCGAAGACCTCCTACGCAAATTGCTCGTCAAACGCGGCGGCGAATTCTTCGAAGCCAAAGACGAGGCAGCGTTCTACGGCCCCAAAGTCGACATCCAAATGAAGAACGTGAACGGCAAAGAAGACACCGCCTTCACCGTGCAGTACGACTTCTGCATGCCCGAG
The DNA here is from genome assembly GCA_903884345.1 of Candidatus Adlerbacteria bacterium. GTDB lineage: Bacteria > Patescibacteriota > Minisyncoccia > Phycocordibacterales > SBAW01 > GWA1-54-10. Next base: position 1,679 of record CAISEE010000004.1, read on the forward strand.
CGCTTTGGCCTTACCTACATCGGCCAAGACGGCGAGAAGAAACGCGCCTTCGTGGTGCACCGCTCGTCAATCGGTGCAATCGAGCGCGTCATGGCCTTCCTCATCGAGCACTACGGCGGCGCCTTCCCACTGTGGCTTGCGCCGGTACAAGCAACGATCATCCCGATTGGCGAGGCGCATCATGCGTTCGCTAAAGAGGTGGTCGAGAAGATGCGCGCGCAAAATATACGCGTCGAGCTCGACGACAGCAACGAATCGCTTGGCAAAAAAATCCGCGCCGCAAAGACCGGCAAAGTCCCCTACCTGCTCGTCATCGGCGACGCCGAGGTCGCCGCAGGCACCGCGACCCTCGAGAGCCGCGACCTCGCCGCGACCTCGCCCGAGACGAAAGGTAAAATCGGCGCACTCGCAATCGACGAAATCATCACGAAACTTTCTTCCGAAATCAAATCTCGCGCCTAGCCCACCAACAAAAAATCCCTCCGCCATTCGGCCAGAGGGATTTTTTGTTTATATTTTTCGAGTTACGCCTGTGCGCGGTAGACCTGGCGCAGAATGAAGTCGTCGATCGCGTCTTCTTTGCGTGCCATGATCGGCGCGGCGACTGCAGGCTGCGTTGCTTCGGTCGTCTCCTCCTCTTCCTCGGTATCATCCGAGCCGAACAGGAAGACGTGTGCGCGGCGAGCGATCGAGAGGTGCGCGCGCTTCACGACGATGAGGTAGGCCGCGAAGAGGCACCAAAGGACGAGGAATCCCCAGTAAAGTGCTGTGCCTGCGGGACCAAGGTCAAGGCCGGTGTACGGGACCGCCGAGAGCGTCACGTAGGGCTGCGCGATCGTGTTGACGATGATTGATGCCGAGCAGGTAACGGTCTGACCGTTGGTGCCGGTAAAGGTGCCGGTGTAGGTCAGGTTGTGACCGGGTGTGACCTGCATCGAACCATTGGCACCGACGTTACCGAGTCCCGAGATGAATCCCGACTGGATGTAGGAACCCGACCACGAGAGCGTCGCTGCCTGACCGAAGGCGACCGAGGGCTGCGAGAGCGTCATCTGGCAGGTCGGCGCGTAGTTGTAGGTCGGGGTGTACGTCGGCGTCGGCACGTAGACGGGCGTCGGCTGGTAGGTCGGCTGGGTGTAGACGACCGGCTGCTGCTGGTAGGTCGGCGTGTAGATGATCGGCGTCGAGTTATTGATGACCGACGAGTTATTATTGTTGTTCGTCGTGTTGCAGGAGTTTGGCGAGGTGCAGGTGTTGTTGTTGGTATTGTTCGTATTGGTGATCACCGTGTTGCCGCTATCGTAGGTGTTGCCATTGTTGGCGACGACCGACGGCGCGACTGGGGTCGTCACCGCGTAGTGCGGCATCGTGAAGGACGGGACACTGTAGCCGCTGTAGCCTGCCGAGTACGACGGCGTGTAGCTCGAGTAGCTCGGAGACGAGTAGCCACCGTAGCTTGACCCATACGAGGGCGACGAGTAGTCGCTGTAGGACGGCGTCGAGTAGCTGGTGTCGTACGACGGGGTGTACGTGTCGTAATAGTTCTGCGACGGCGTGTAGGTGTCGTAGTAGCTCTGCGACGGGGTATACGTGTCGTAGTAGGTCGGCGACGAATCATAGCTGCAGCAGCCGCCACCGTCGTAGGTGCCAGAGGTGTCGCCCTCATCCCACTGGGCGTGCGCCGGGGTGGCACCGAACCCGAAAAGGACCACCATCGCGAAAAAGACGACGGGCAAAAACCGTTGTGCGCGGGTGACGAGCGTATGCATAGCGATATGGTGATTATTCATAAAACAACGTTAATATATGATTAAGTAGCGAATTGTCAAGAGATTGGTTAATCTCTTTCAAAAAACCAACGCATTTAGTTTCTTGAAAAAGATCGGGAGCATGAGCTCCCGATCACGGCAGACAGTGCGAACAAAGGACTTCGTCTTCGACACACTGACCGCCATAGAAGACCCGGAAGGCCCAGTTACCGCAGACGCCGAGTCGCGCCAAGCAGTAGATGATGTGCCCTTTGCCCGGGATGTACGTGTTGATGTAGTAGACCTCCATCTCGTGCGGCACGTGTTGCCACTCGGGACTCGCGAGGTCGCGAATCAACACGTTGCGGTAAATCCCCCTCCCGCTATTCATGCGGGTGAAGAAGAACGAGCCTTCTTCGGGAAGCGCATCGCTTGCGCCCGGCCCATTCTCGGCCATGGTGACGAGCTGCTCGACGACTGCGTCAGGCGTATTGGTGCCTGCCAGCAGTGCGTGGATGCTCGGCCCCACAGGTTTCGTCTTTGCCCGGTCGAACGGGTCTCGCCCGGGGTGATCCCAGTAGAACCGGTTCTCCGCCGCTATGCTAACGTGTTGCGATAGCACAAACAGCGAAGCGCCTAGCAGTAAGTGCCGCCTAGAGATGTCCATCGTTATCCTCCTGCTGCCACGACCGGCGTCCGCATCCAGTGAAGCCCAGCGTTGACCGCTTGATACAGTCGCGTCGTGCCTCCCTCTGCGGGCAACCCGCAGAAAATGTCGGGTTCGCCAGCGTACGGGCCCTTGGTCAGCTCGGGCGCCAGTGCAAGGTGAAAGCCCTGCGACTTGACGCACACCCAAGTCCGAGGACCGATGAGTCGGCGATCGAGTACCAAGGACGGCCACATGCCGGGGTCGCTGAGCGGGACCCGAACCGCGAAGATGCCTGGATTATTAGGCATCCGCTCGGTCGGGATCATCCCGCGACAGTTCTGGTCATGGTCAAGCAGCGCAACCGCAGGCGGCACCATTGCAGGGTTAGCGGCATGGAAGACGATGCGAAGCGCTCCGCCCGTGTAGCCGGCGATCTCGCCACGCTTCGTGCCCTCGTAGAGTTCCTTGCCCAAGTCGGCCATAGCCTGCACTCGGTCGGCCTCGCTACCTTGCGATGCCGTCCGAGTGAACCGGTCGATCAGGTCGAGCGCATGGAGGTTTGCCGTGACGGGGAAGAACCCGTCATGAAAGGTGGTAGGCAGAGGAACGACATGTTCCCCCACCGTGCACGCCGGGAATTGAACCTGCGTGACCTGTGCGACAGGCGGCGGTTGCATGACCGACGGCGCTGCAGCGTTTGGCGGGGGCACCATGCACCCCGCCAGCATGAGCAACATGCAGAATGCTAGAAGAGTACGCACGGAAGCCTCCTATGTTTGGTTAGTGTGTCGAATTTTCAACGAACTCGTCTTAACAATCCTCAAACGAGTTTGGTGATTGCGAAGACATAGCTGATCAGAAATCTTCTGAGCAAGTATGTATGCGCAAGCATATAAAAGTGGGTGGTGGAGCAGATGTAGTACTGCTCCACCGAACCCTGGACTACTGGGCGTTCATGAACGCTTCGAGATCCGCATTGGTCGTCGTACTCATGAACCGTCTCGCGGTTCCTGCTCCTGCGCGACCTCCCGGCCCCATGGGCACCACCTCAACGAGTGCCGCGTTTGGCGGCGGTGGCGCGAAGATGACGGATGCGCCGTTTGGCGGCGGCCCGAGCGCCTTCTCGGTCGCAGCACGCACGAGCTCGGGATTGAGCGGCTCTTGCCTGGCCTGCGGACCACATGGCTGTGTGCCGCGGACACCGCATGCACGAGGCCCCATTGCCCCCGGAGGCGGACGGCCACCGACCGGATGCCCCAGAGCGATATCGCCCGATACACCCGCCGTTACCAGCGGACTCGACACCCGGACTTCCCCTCTGGTAGCGCATCCAGCCAAAGCCATCAGCACCACCGCGGATGCCAAAAACGAAATTTTCATAACGGTCACTCCCTTTCGAAGAGCAAATTTTTCGATTCCTCCCGAATGGAAGGCACTGACAGTAGTATATACCAATAAAGCCTCACTGTCAAGTACCCAGGCGGCAAACAAAAAAGGGCGGCGGAATAAGGGATTTCCCCTCTCCGCCGCCGTAATCATCTCACTCTGTCGCTACTGAATGTCGCCCAGCCCAATGTCGCACGGCACCGGGGACCAGGGGTTACAGTCGCCCTGCCGTCGCACCCACGCCTCGCGATGTGGGCGCTCACCCCGCCACTCCATGCTCGACTGCGGCCCACAGTAGTGCGCTTCGGTGCAGAGGACGCGCCGGACGATGTCCTCGATTTGCTTCGTCGGGATTGCGGGTTGCGCCACCAGAGCATGAGGCTGCTCGAGTGCCGTGACGCGGCTCACGAGCCCCGCGACCAGTGCCTGCAGTGGAGCGATTTGCGCGGCAGCAGCAGCTGCACGATCGTTCTGTGCAGCAATTGCCCTTTGCAACTCCTGCACCTGCGCTTCTAGCGAGTCTAGACGCTGCGCCATCCGCGAGACGCCGAGATTGAGATTCTCGATCGACGCTTTGTTCGCCGCAAACGCGCCACCGAGCCCGCGGGTGATATCCTCGGCGAGGCGCGCGTCATGCTCCTCCATCGAAATCGCTTTCTGCGATTCGACACCCTGCTCGCTCGTGGGCGCAGGCCGACTGGCAATACGAGGCGTCGCGAAGTGAAATGCCGGCCACTGTGCGAAGGGCTTCGAGGTATCCAGTCGCTGCCAGTATGTGGCGCCGCCGAAGGCCGCGAACAGCATCAGCAACGTTGTTACACCCATGAAGATGAACAACGACACCAACAAGACCTTCCTGCGCAACGCTTGTGCCTTGGCTTTAGCCTCCTTTTTGTGCACCGCGATATCGGCATCTTCGACCCGAATATCCGGCGAAGACGCATCCTTCCCATTAACGGGCTTCGTATCGGGTGGTAGCACCTAACTCTCCTGTACCCTGTTGTTGTCCGAGGCCATACTATACTAAATCTGGTACTAAATCTGGCTGATACTCTAGCCCCCGCAGCATAAAGGAGGGCTGAAGATGAAAATTACCGAGTGTACGCACCGACATAGTCGGCGGTCACGACGAAGCGATGATTTTTGGAGGCGAACGAGTCGCAGGTCACGAGGGTGAGGTGTTTGCCGCTGGTCGAAAGCTCGACCGAGTCGCCCTCGGCGTCGGCCACGCGCATGCCCGTCACCTGGTAGCGGTACTCGTGCGCGCTCGAGTAGACGCTGACGATGTCGCCGGTCTTGAGATTTTGTATCCCGTCGAAGGTTTTGTAGGCTTGATTGTGGACGATGGGCAGGTAACTCGAGTGCCCGAACAAAAGGACGGTGCCGTCGACGCCGAGCTCGGCCGATGTAGGATAGCGCACCGCGCCGACAAGGAGCGCCTGATCGAGTACGTCGATGTCGATTGTCGTCGGGTTCGATACCGTGACGTCGAGGTCGATGTCTTTGGCAACCACCCGCACCGGGCTCTCGGGCGAGGAGGACGTGGCGCTGGTCTGGCTTGTCATCACCGTAGTTTCAGACGATGTCTGCGAGTCTGTAGCGGGAGGGTTGGGTGTCGCACCCACCCAAGCAAGAAAGATGAACGAGATCACGAAGATGCTCATGAACGCGAAAGCGAAGGCACTAAAGCGCCCCTCAAGCTCGCGCACCACCCCCTTGTGTTTGCGTGCCATATGCGTGTTTCCCCTCTAGTATTGCACATTCGCGTGCTATTGACAAGCAAGTTTAAATATGATAGGATACACGCATGGAAGACAAAAAAACATTTAAAGACTGGGTTATTCGCACCATCTCGGTCATCGGGTTGATTGCCATTCTCCTTTTGGGCGCCTGGGGCATCATCCAGCTCGCCTTCGCCATCCCCGACTTCGTCGGCAATTTTATGGGTGGCAGCCCGTCGAGCCTCCTTACGAACACCTCGGCACCCAAAGCCGAAAGCGTCGCAGTCAGCGTGGCGCCGATCCTCACCTCTGGGCAATCCTTCCCCATTTCGTGGACGCATCAAAACAAGGTCGGCAACTACGGCTACCAGGTCGTCTACTCGTGCGCGACGGGGCTGTCGATGAAAGCACCGCTCCCGACCGGCGGCACGCAAACCGTCCCCTGCGACACGCCGTTTAACTTCACCAACGCGACGTCGAAAGTCGACCTTGTGCCGATGCTCACCGGCAAGCAACAGGCAAGCGTCACCTTCACGGTCTTGGCGCGCGGACTTGAGAACGGGCAGGTGACCGCAACCGGCTCCTCGACCGTCACAATCCTCCCTACAGTGAGCGCGACGAAGCCCTCGGCACCTCGCTCGACCACGAGCTCGTATGTGCCGGCAAAGCGAACAAGCAGCCTCTACGGCTATCCTGACCTCGCGACCACCATCAACTCCTCGCAGATTGTGGGCGAACGCGTCATGGTTGTCTTCACCGTACAAAACGTCGGCACCAACGTGGCGCCGCAGGGATGGATCTTTAACGCACAACTCCCCTTGGTCGGCGGCTACACCTACACCTCGGCACCGCAGCAGGCACTCTACCCGGGCGACAAGATCGTCTACACCCTCGGATTCGATGACCAGTACAATCAGTACGTCAATTCACCTTCGTACTCCTACCCCACCAATGGGTGCACGTACGCAACAAGTTACACCTACGACGGGACCAACAACTATCAAAACGTCGTCAACAACTGCCCCACGTACCCGTCGTACAACTACACGCCGGTCTATCAGATGCCGACCTACAACAGCGCCGAGGTCAGCCGCCCGTTTAGCGTGACCGTCGACCCCGACTACCTCGTGACGGACGCATCACGTACGAACAACACCGCCTCCCTCTCCCTCCACTAAAAGAGCGAGCAAGTCGGGCGGTGCGAAAAAAGAATATCGAAACGAGAGCGCGCTAAATATCCAAGTTGGCGCGCTTTGCGTTGCTCTGGATGAAGTTCTTGCGCGATGAGACGTCCTCGCCCATGAGGATGTCGAACACGTGGTCGGCGTCGATGGCGTCGTCGATGTCGACTTTTTTGAGCACGCGGCGCGCCGGATCCATGGTCGTCTCCCAGAGTTCCTCGGGGTTCATTTCGCCGAGACCTTTGTAGCGCTGGATGCGGATCTTGGGGAGTTTTGACTTCGCGTCGTCGACTTCCTCGACCAGTGCCTCGCCCTCCTCGCCTTCACCTTCGATGACGAGCGCCGAGTCGGTGCCCAAAATCTTGACCTTCTCTTCGTCAGAGTAGGCATACGACACCTCCTTCCCTTTTTTGATTTTGTAGAGCGGCGGTTGCGCGATGTAGAGGTAGCCGCCTTCGATGACCGGGCGGAAGTGTCGGAAGAAGAGCGTCAACAAAAGCGTGCGAATGTGCGCACCGTCGACGTCGGCATCGGTCGCGATGATGACCTTGTGGTAGCGCAGTTTCGAGAGGTCGAAGACGTCGCCGATTGCGGTGCCCAAGGCCAGAATAAGGTTCTTAATTTCCTGGCTGGCGAGCATCTTGTCGAGGCGTGCGCGCTCGACGTTGAGGATCTTACCGCGCAACGGCAGGATGGCCTGCGTGCGGCGGTCGCGACCCTGCTTTGACGAGCCGCCTGCCGAATCTCCCTCCACGATGAACACTTCGGACTCCTCGGGTTCGCGGCTCTGGCAGTCCGAGAGTTTGCCGGGGAGGCCGAAGCCTTCGAGCGCGCCCTTGCGCAGCACCGAGTCTTTGGCTGCTTTGGCTGCTTTGCGGGCTTTGAGTGCGAGGATCGATTTGGAGATGATGGCGCGCGCGTCGTCGGGATTCTCCTCCATGAACATGGCGAGCGACTCGGCGAAGACGGAGTCGACCGCGGCGCGTGCCTCGACCGAACCGAGCTTGGCTTTGGTCTGACCCTCGAACTGAATCTCGCGGAGTTTTACCGAGACGACTGCGGTCAAACCTTCGAGCACATCGTCACCGGTGAGATTTTCTTCGCTCTCCTTCAGCTGGCCGCTCTTGCGACCGTAGGCGTTAAGCGAGCGTGTGAGCGCGGTGCGGAAGCCTGTGATGTGCGTACCCTGCTCGAGGTTGTAGATGTTGTTGGCGAACGGGAAGATGCGCGACGTAATGTCGTCGACGTACTGAAACGCGATCTCGACCTCGACGCTGTCCTCCTCGCGACCGCCCGGGGCGATGTAGTCCTTCTCGATATAGAAAATATTCTTGTGGATGGGCTTTTGGTAGCGGTTGTAGAACGAGACGAGCGAGCGAAGACCGCCTTCGAAGTAGAAGGTCTGCGACGGGCAATCCGAGAACGCCTCACGGATGAAGAGCTGCGAGCCCGGCTTGGGGATTTTGATGTTCGCCTCGCGCGCGTCGATGATGGTGATGCGAAGCCCCTTCACGAGGTAGGCCTGCTCGCGCAGGTGCGAGACGATTTTGTCGAAGTCAAAGACGGTCGTAGTGGTAAAAATTTCGGCATCGGCCTTGAAGGTCGTCGCGGTGCCGTGGAGTTTGGACGAGCCGAGGCGCTTAACCGCGTACTGCTTCTTGCCCTTGGCATACTCCTGCACGTACGCGCCACCTTCGCGATGCACCTCGACCATCATCTCGGTCGAGAGGGCGTTGACGACCGACGCGCCCACGCCGTGGAGACCGCCCGAGACTTTGTAGCCCTCGCCGCCGAACTTGCCGCCGGCGTGAAGCACCGTCATGATGGTCTCGAGTGCCGAGACTTTGGTCGTCTTGTGCTGGTCAACCGGGATGCCGCGGCCGTTGTCGGCGCAGCGAATGACGTCACCCGGGAGCACGATGACTTCGATGTCGTCGGCGAAGCCACCCATGGCCTCGTCGCGCGAGTTGTCGAAGATCTCCCACACCAAATGGTGAAGACCATCGGGGCCGGTCGTACCGATGTACATACCCGGTCGGCGACGCACTGCCTCGAGCCCTTCCAAAACGGTAATATCCGCCGCGCTGTACGACCCCTTCTTCACTTTTTCATCAGCCATAATATTTGTGTGTAGAAAATAGGAAAGCCCGAATGGGCTACCGTTTTAGTATACCAGAAACGACGCGGATTGAAAGGCACAAAATGCCCGAAAAATGGCTTCCTTTAGCGGATTTCGAAGCCGCGCTCGCCCAATTTGGCGTAGACGCGCGCCATCGCGGTGTTGGCATCCTCGTCGGTGAGGGTACGGTCGAAGGACTGGAAGATGAGGCGGAAGCCCAGCGAGACGCGACCCTCTTTTTCGAAGCGGTCGAAGAGTGCCGCTTTGACACACAACTCCCCTGCTGTGGCTGCGATCGATTGCAAAACTTCCTCTGCATCGGTGCCTGCGGGCGTCCAGCATGCCACATCGCGCACGATGTAGGGGTACTTCGAAAACGGCTGGAAGCGCGTTGCAGACGAGAGTGGCAAGTCAGTGTCGTAATCGGTGGTGTCGGCGAGTGTGGGGAGCAGCGCGTCGAGATTGAATTCAAAGACAGCCAACTGATGGGCGTGCGAGACCGAACCCTGTGCGATGTTTTCACCCTCGATTGTCGGGAGCGACAGCGCGGTCGCGAGTTCCTGTTTGAGCGCCTCCATCAGTTTGCCCGGCTTCTTGCCCGCGATACCGATTGCCACGTGCGTCGACTCGCCGGTTTTCGTAAAGACGGTGCCGATTTCAAACAGCTGCACGTCGGCAACGCCCAAGAGTTCTTTGACCTGCGCGTTTTGCTCAAGTGCCGCAGAGACCCCTTTGATAAGCCCGGCGCGCAAGTACGGGCGCACGCCGTCGACTTTGTTTTGCACGATGCGCTCGCCCAAGTCGGCGAAGACCGAGGTAAAAACTTCGGAGTAGCCGCGTGCCGCAAAGAATTCGCGCAAGCGCTCGCTCCAGTAAAATTTCTTGTTGACGGTGGGTTTACCCCGAGCAGCGTCGAGGGGTGTCGCCGGGACTTTGTCGTACCCCATGATGCGACCCACCTCCTCGATGAGATCTTCGGCAATGGTAAGGTCGAGACGTGCGAATGGTGGTGTCACCGTAAAGATGCCATTCTCTTTTGTGTATGCAAAGCCGAGTCGCGTGAAGACGTCGTCGATGTCCGCGTCGGTGAGCGTCACACCGAGGACGCGCGCGACCTGCTCGGTCGAGACCGACACCGCGGGCAGCGACTCGGGGTGCGGGTACACATCGGCAAAGCCGACGAGTTCGCCGCCTGCGAGTTTGACGATAAGGTCGGCGACCATGCGCATGGCGTGTGCCGACAACTCCGAGGAAATGTTTTGCTCAAAGCGATGCGACGCATCGGTGCGCAGTTTGAGTTTCTGCGCCGCGCGGCGCACCGAGACGCCGTCGAAGTTGGCCGACTCGATGATGATGTCTTTCGTTTCCTCGTTAATCGCCGCCGGCATGCCGCCCTTGACGCCCGCGATGCCGATGGCCTGGTCGGTGCGGTCGTCGATGATGACCATAACCCCCGGGTCGAGCGTGTACTCTTTGTGATCGAGCGCGAGCATACACTCGCCATCCTTGGCTTGGCGCACACCCATCTTGTAAGTACCGTTCTCGGCAGCGAGGCGGCTCGCATCAAACGCATGGAGCGGCTGCCCCAGCTCGAACATGACGTAGTTTGTCGCATCGACAACGTTATTAATCGATCGCTGCCCCAAAGCCTCGAGTCGCGCACGCAACCACTCGGGTGAGGGACCAACTTTGACGCCACAAATGCAACCCGCGATGTAGCGCTTGCACAAATCGGTCTTAATCGAAACCGACACCTTGTCCTTCTTCATATCAAGGTTTAACCTTGATACTTCTGTTTCTTTCAAGGGGATTTTTAAAATCGCCGAAAGCTCTTTGGCGATACCGTAGTGCGAGAGACAATCGTGTCCGCGGTTGGGGGTGATTTTAACATCAAGCACGTCGTCGCCCTCGTGGCTTTCGACGCCGTCGATCTCGAACACGTGAAAGGTCAGCGCCTCCTCAAGCACCGACGTCGGTGGGAGCGGTGCGTCAAAAAATGTCTGGAGCCAATTGCGTGAGATTTTCATATCTAAAATTGATTGATGAAGCGCAGATCGGCCGAGTGCATGTGGCGCACGTCGTCGATGCTCCAGCGAAGCATCGCAAGGCGATCGAGACCCATGCCGAAGGCGAAGCCGCGATACTTCTGAGGGTCCACACCCGCGTTTTGCAAAACGCTCGGGTGCACCATGCCGGCGCCCATGATCTCGATCCAACGGTCGCGCAATTTCTCGGGCACGCTCGCGCCAAGCAGGCGCATGTCGACCTCTACACCCGGCTCGACGAACGGGAAGAAGCTCGGGCGAAAGCGCACCTCGACCTCGGCACCGTGAAAGAGTTCTTTGAAGAATTGCGCGAGCGTGCCCTTGAGGTGTGCCAGCGTGATGTCCTCACCGACGACGAGCCCTTCGATCTGGAAGAACTCCGCCTCGTGCGTCATGTCGGTGGCCTCGTTTCGAAACACCTTGCCCGGCGCAATGATGCGATACGGCGGCTGTGCGCCTTTCTCGATTTGCTCCATCATGTAACGAATCTGGGTGTTTGAGGTGTGGGTGCGCAGCACGTACCCCGGCTCATCTTTAATGAAGAAGGTGTCCTGCATGTCGCGCGCTGGGTGGTCCTTGGGCACGTTGAGCGCGTCGAAGTTATGCCATTCATCCTCCAAAAGTCGAGCCTCGGCCACGGTGAAGCCCATGTGGGCGAAGATACGGCTGGCTTCGCGGATCAAAAGCGAGATGGGGTGCAGGTGGCCTCGGGCGGTTTCCATACGGTGCAGTATACTGTATAATCGCCAAATGAACATCGGGGTGCTCGGTGTGTATGTATGTATTTTTGTCGGCCTCTACTTCGAGGTCTTTTTGCTGATTTCCTTCTTCGAGAAGCGCCCGCCGCAGAAGACCAAGACCCTCCCCACCTACTACCCCACCGTCTCGATGCTGGTCCCAAGCTACAACGAAGAGAAGACCATCGCCGCGACCATCGACTCGCTCCTCGCGCTTCAGTACCCCGAGGATCGCCTCGAGATCGTCGTCATCGACGACGGCTCCAAAGACCGCACCCGCGAGATCGTCGCGCCCTACCTTGCGAACCCGCACGTCAAATACTTCTACAAAGAGAACGGCGGCAAGTACACCGCGCTCAACTTTGGCATCGAGCACACGACTGCCGAAATCATCGGCTGCCTCGATGCCGACTCGTTCGTCTCCGAAGACGGCCTCATCGAGATGGTCAAAAAATTCGAGAGCGACCCCACCATCATGGCGATCACGCCCGCGATGAAGGTCTACCGCCCGCGGAAGCTCCTCGAACTCATGCAGGCAGTCGAGTACACCTTCGGCATCTTCTACAAAAAGATGTTCGACAACATCTCGGCTATTAGCGTCCTGCCCGGCCCCTTCTCGCTGTATCGTCGCGAGGTGTTCGCGAAGGTGGGCCCCTTCCACCACGCGCACAACACCGAAGACATGGAGATCGCCTTTCGCATGCACCTCCATGGCCTTAAAATCGCCAATGCCCACACCGCGTACGTGCACACCACCGTCCCCTCGTCGGTGCGCGCTCTCGTCAAACAGCGCACCCGCTGGGCGCAAGGCTACTTGCAAAATTCGCAGGACTACTCGTACATGTACTTTAATCGCCAGTACGGAAACTTCGGCATGCTGGCGCTCCCCTTCGGCCTGTTTGCCTTCTGTGCCGGCCTCTTTACCGCAAGCTACATGCTCTACCACCTCCTCACCTACGTCGGCGGGCGCGTCTATAGCCTTGCCACGACCCACATCCCGCCCCATCTGCCGCACCCGCATTTAGAGTGGTTTTACTTCGATACGAGCATGCTGACCTTCCTCGCCATCGCAACCGTCGGCATGACCTTCGTCGCCGTCATCTTAGGGCAAAAGATCTCGCAAACCTCGCTCTCGATTAAATCGTTCTTCTCGTACTTTTTGCTCTTTGGATTCATTGCCCCGATATGGCTCGCGCGCGCGGCGTGGGGCGCGATTCGATCGAAGGAGAGCGTGTGGCGCGAACAGTAATTTACATTCATCATCATGTGGAAACGATACCTTTTGGCTCTCATTTTAACCCTCGGCATCTTCGGGTCGGCCTTCTACATGGAGTACCGCCTCGATGAGCAGCGCGTCGCGATGATTCGTGCCTCCGAGAACGACATCTCAATCGACATCCTCTCGTCGCAGACGCAGTTTGAGCTCTTGGGCAACCTCGAGTGCGGCACGACGACGCAAAGCACCGCCCTCTCGAGCGAACTCGACACCTTAGGCAGTCGCCTGTCGGTCGCCGAGAATAACCTCGGTAGCAAGAATGACGAGGTGGTGTCGCTCAAAAAACAGTACTCCCTGCTCGAGATAAAAGACTTCATCCTGGCGCAGCAGATTGCCGCCAAGTGCCACCAGAAGCCCGTCTTCGTGCTGTACTTCTACTCCAATGCCGGCGACTGCCCCGACTGCTCGCGCGAGGGTGATGTTTTGACCTACCTGCGCCAGCAATACCCGGCACTCCGCGTCTACGCCTTCGACTACCACCTCGACCTCTCGGCACTGCGCACACTGAGCTCGATTCACGAACTGAAAGAGCAGCTCCCCGCCCTCATCATCAACAACCGCCAGCCTGTCTACGGCTTTAAGACGCTCGACGACGTCGAAGCCCTCATCCCCGAACTCAAAGCGACCGCCACGAGCACGAAAAAAACCGCCACCTCGTCGGTGACGCGCTAGTCTTCAAAAAAGGCTCCCTCTGGAGCCAGCGGTCGGGCTTGAACCGACGACCTACGGTTTACAAAACCGTTGCTCTACCATCTGAGCTACGCTGGCTTTAAAAAACTACTCGCGCACCTTCGACTCTTTCACCCGACGGACACGTTCGCCGCGGATGAGCTTGCGTTTGTGCTCGGCCACCTCGCGCAAGAAGGGCGACGCCTCGCCGGGAGCGTAGCGCACCTCGGTGGTACGGCGCAGCTGGTGGAGCGTACGCTCGAGCCAGTACTCGGCGACGACCACGATACGCGCGATCGTCTGGTGCACATAGCCCTGCATCGAGCGCCATGCGCGACGGCCATAGATGCGCGCCAGCGCAGGGATGATGCGCTCACCCCACAGTGCGATGGTCGAAAAGTACCAACCCATCTTCTGACGGAGTCCCGCGAAGATGACGCCGCCGGTTCGCAGTTCCCAGTATTTGACCCCAAAGAGGGTCACCAAGCCGCACACCGATATGAGCAGCGTCGAAAGGAAGAAGGGCACCATGCTTCAATTGTACCTAGCCGCGGACCGAAAAACAACTGAGCTTGCTGATCTCTATGCGCTCGCCGAACTTCTGCGACGCGTTCGTGAGGAGTTCAGCGATGGTCTTGCTGTCGTCTTTGATGAACGGCTGGTCGAGGAGCACGATCTCTTTGAGACGGTTGGCGATCTTGCCGGTCAAAATCTGCTCCTGGAGATTCTCGGGTTTGCCGGCGACCTCGGGGAGGAAGACCTCGCGCAGTGACGCGAGCTCGGCCTCGGTCATCTCCTCGCGGCGCACGTACTGCGGGCGGGTTGCCGCCGCATGCATCGCGATGTCATAGGCGAGCTTGGTGAACTCTTCGTTTTTAGACACGAAGTCGGTCTCGCAGGAAAGGAGCACGAGCGTGCCGATCTGCCCCGTGTTGTGGACGTATGAGGCGACCGCGCCGGCCAAAAGGTCGCGGTCGGCTTTCTTGCGCGCGACGTCGGCGCTCTTGCGCGAGAGGACCTGGATAGCCTTCTCGACGTCACCGTTACCCTCTTCGAGAGCTTTTTTGCACTGCATCACCGACACTCCGGTTCGATCACGCAACTCTTTGACCGCCTCTGCGCTGATTGCCATATGAATATACAACGTTAACGAACGTGCTAATTTTGTGTGACGAAATAGTGAGAGAAACCCTACTGCTGTGCCGCAACTGGGGCAACCGGCGCAAGTGCGGTACCGACGTTGAGTTCGTATGCCTTCGACACTTCGTCGAGGATGAAGGTGACGCTCTGGATCGATGCGTCGTTAGCCGGGATGGGGTACGTGACGTAGCGCTTATCGCAGTCGGTGTTAAGGAGTGCGAAGACCGGGATCTTGAGCTGGTGTGCTTCGCGGACCGCGCCGATCTCGTGCTTGGGGTCAACCACAAAGAGTGCATCCGGAACCTCCGGCATACCCTTAAGACCACCGAAGACTGCCTCGAGGTCGTCGATCTCGCGATCGATGAGGAGACGCTCGTACTTGGTGAGCTTCGAGAGCTCGCCCTTCTCGCGCATGGACGAGAGGTCGCTGAGGCGCGCGATGCGCTTCTTGATTTCGGAGAAGTTCGTGAGGGTGCCGCCGATCCAGCGGGATGCGACGTACGGCTGGCCGATGCGGTCTGCAGCGCGGCGGAGCGGCTCGCGTGACTCTGCCTTGCCCGAGACGAAGAGGATGCTCTTGCGCTCCGAGGCGAGCTTCTTCACAACCTCGAGTGCCTCGTCCATACACTGTGCCGTGCGCTCCAAATCGAAGAGCTCGACGCCGCCTTTGGTACCGAAAATAAAACGAGCGACCGACGGGTGACGGCGCGACGGTGCGTAGCCGAAGTGGGCTCCGACCGAAAAAAGCTTTTCTATAAGGGTATTTTGTTTGGTTTCCATACGTTGGGTGTGACAAGAGCGTACCATAAAGCCCGATTTTCCGCAAACTACTCCTCGTCGAGGTCTTCTGAGTCGTGATTGGTACCTTCGACCCCGGCGTGCTGGAGGGCGTCGAAGATGGGGTTGATGTTACCTGCGAGGATGCCGGGGACGTTGTGCCAGCTCTCTTTGATGCGGTGGTCGGTGACGCGGTCTTGCAAAATATTGTAGGTGCGAATCTTCTCGGAGCGGTCGCCGGTGCCGATTTGCGACTTGCGGTCGGCCGAGAGTTTGGCGCGCGCCTTCTCCTCCTCGAGGAGCTCGATTTTAGCCAAGAGGACGGCCATCGCCTGCTCGCGGTTTTTCAGCTGCGAGCGCTCGGACTGCGAGCGTGCATCAAGGCCGGTCGGTTTGTGGATGATGCGCACCGCGGTCTCGACTTTGTTGACGTTTTGGCCACCCGCGCCGCCCGAGCGCGAGAACTCCATCTCGATGTCGGCGGGGTTAATTTCAATCGTGTGTTTCTTTCGCATTGGGAGCACTGCCACCGAGGCGGTCGAGGTGTGGATGCGGCCGGATTTCTCGGTCGCCGGGATGCGCTGCACGCGGTGGACGCCCGTTTCAAAGCGCAGCTTCTCGTAGACGCCGACGCCGCGCATCTCCATCACGATTTCTTTGTAGCCGCCGAGGTCGGTCTTGGATTCGGACAGCACATTGACTCCCCAGCCGGCTTCGGTGGCATAGGCGCGGTACATCTGCGAGAGCTGCTCGGCAAAGAGCGCGGCCTCCTCGCCACCCACGCCGGCGCGGATTTCCAAAATTGCCTCGTTGGGGAACTCCTCCTCGACACGCTCGCGCTCGAGAATCTTCTCGATTTCCTGCAAGAGTGCGGTCTTTTGTTCCTGGATGCGCGCGAGATCTTCGGACGCCAAATCGCCGAGCTCACCCTGGACGAGTTCGGCAACTTCGGCTTCTTCCGCGATCAGCCGCTCGAGCTGCATAGCGAAATACGCCGTCTTAGGATTTTCTTTGTAGCGGGAGATATCCGCTGAGTCGGTCATGGGTTACTTGCTCTTGTGAGCAGCAGCGCGGCGTGCCTTGAACTTCTCGACGCGGCCGGCGGCATCCATAAGCTTCTCGTTGCCGGTGTAGAACGGATGGCAGCCGCTGCAGATTTCGACTTCAAGCTTCTCCTTGGTCGAACCCACGGTAAAAGTGCGTCCGCAGGCACAGGTCACGGTTGCGTCGGCAAAATACTTCGGGTGTGTCTTGGCTTTCATAGTGGATAGATGGTAGCACAGAAGGCAATTTGGGGCAAGTTTGACCTAATTACAGCTGCCCGACCGCGGTTTGCCGTCGATGACGTCGATCTCGCACTGGTACTTTTGCGCCAGGGCGGCCACCTGCTGGCCGTAGAACTGGAGGCTCTGGTTGTTGGTGTTGCCGCAGCCGGCCAGGTAGCACATCGCGGCCTTAAACTCGCCCGCCGGGGTCTGCGAGTCAGCGCCGCTGTCGGTAAGGTAGAGCGCCGAGGCCATGAAGGCGTCCTGCGGATTCCACGGGTTGGGCGGCGTGTTGCCGGTCAGCGTCCCTACCTTGTCTTGTGTCGCGTCGTAGCTCCATGTGCCGGTCCCCGCGCGGTTGGCACAGGTGCCTGTCACGCTGTTGATGTAGCCCGCAAAGCACGCCCAGGTCGAGGGGATGAACTGCGCCGGGCCCATGGCACCACCCCAGCCGTACCAAGCTTTCTTCGATACCGGCAAGGTGTTGGGATTCTGCCCGAGACTCTCGGCGATCGCCTTGAAGATTGGCATGTCGCGCGTGGGGTGCATGTCGACGGTCCACGAACCCGTGCCGACGTTCTCGCCCAAGTCGCTCTCCTCGGCGATGATGCCGAGCAAGAATGCGGGGCGAATCCCGGTCTGCTTCTCGGCCGCCTCCGCATACGACAGCGCCTTATCGAAAGGAATGGCCGCCGACCCGTTGAGTTGAAAGAGTGCCGAGCGAATCTGCGACGCCGACTTCTGATTCTGCGCGATGACCATCTGGTAGGCCTTCTCCTGCCCTTTGGTCTCCTTGAGAATCCTATTTTTCTCGTTTTGCTGATCCTGAATATCGGACTTCTGAAGTTCCTGCACCTGACGCAGCTGCGTCTCCTCCTCGCGCTGGGTTTCAAGGTCTGCCTCTTGCTGCTCGGTCACGTCGCGCGTGCTCTTAATCTTGCCGAACGATTGCTGCACCTTCTCGTTAATTTGGTCGAACGTGTCGTTGTCGGAGAAGAACTCCGAGAGAGTCTTCGACGAGAGTGCCGCGACCGACACCGGCGTGTCGTCGAGCTGGTTTTTTTGGCGCACGAAAGTCGCCAAAGACTCGAGCTCACCGTTTAACTGCGTGTTGAGGCCGAAGATCTGCGACTCTTTGTCGGTGATGCCTGCGGTCAGCTCCTGGATCGTGATGTCGCGCGCCTGAATCGAGAGTTGCGCCTGCGCGATTTGCGCATCGAGAATGGCGACGTCGCGTGAGAGCGAGACATCCTGCGTCTTGGTCACGTCGAGAATCTGCTGCTGCTTGCCGATTTGTGTCTCGAGCTCGGCGAGCTGCGCCTCGAGCTTAGTGCGGTAGTCGGAGGGAGGATTAGTGGCGAGGTCGGTCGAGGGATCGGTCTGCGCACGAGCGACGAGTCCGCCATAGAGGCCCCCGACGAGCACCGCGCACGCGACCCACCCGATGTGTTTGCCCATACGTCTCAGTATACCAAAAAATAGTTCACCCGAAGTTCAGTTTTCCCAACCATGCCACTGCTCCTGATACGAAAAAACCGGAGCGAGCGCTCCGGTTTTTTGTTGATTGTTATTCTGCTGCCTCTTCGGCTTCTTCCTTCTTGCCGCGTTCGACTGAGGAGCCGATCTGCGAGATGTCCACCGGTTCGGATTCTTTCTCCTCCTCGGCGACCGAGATCATGGCGACGACTTCGTCCAGGTCGACCGAAACCTCGGCGGTCTTCGGGAGCGAGAGGTCGCTCACCTTGATTTGGTCGTCGAGCTCGACGAGCTTGCTGATGTCGACGGTGATCGAGTGCGGGAGGTCCTTCGGCTCGCATTCAAGCTCGAGTTCGTACATGACCTTGGTAAGGATGCCGCCCTTGTCCTTAACAGCCGGTGAAACGCCTTCGAAGACAAACGGTACCGAAACGGTCACTTTCTGACCCTTCTCGATCGCGTAAAAGTCTGCGTGGATGAATGCGCCCGAGACCGGGTGCACCGTCGCCTCGTGGATGAGGACGTCTTTGGCTGCGCCGAGACCGGTGAGGGTGATGACAGCCGACTCGCCTGCCTGGCGGTAGATTTTCTCGAACTCCTTGCGGTTGACCGAGATCGGGGTCGATTCCTGGCTGCGGCCATACACGACGGCGGGTAATGTGCCCTGCTCGCGCAGGTTCTTGGTGTTGCTTGTAGTGTCGCGCACGGCTGCGGCAAGTGTCAGTTCCATGGGCACTAGCTTACACTATGTGTGGGATAAATCAAGAGGACAGGCACCCCAACTGGTACGAAGAAACCCCGGCGATATCCTGCCGGGGTCCGAGTGAAGCCGCTTACTTGCCCATCATCGCAATCGTATCGAGCGCGTCGCTCCTGGTTTTTGCGGTCCTTTTCATCCACCGCACCGCGCGCCACATAACGATGACCACGTTTTCGTTGCAAAAATCCTTCCAGTTGAGGACGATCTGCCACCGAAGACCTTCGGCGCCGTTTTGACTCGTACGCCACTCATGGATGGCCGCACAGGCGCCTCTTGTGAAGCCAACGACCATGTAGCAGGTCGCCTGGGTGCCGATGAACCACAGTGGCGCCCACGAGGGCACTCGCCATCCTGCCTTCGCGAAAAGCACCCAGGCGAGGGGAATCCAGACCGCGCCGACGAATATGGCCGTCCAGACCGAGACGCGAAAGGCGTCCAAAAAGCCCCGCGAAAGCATCGCGCGCGACTTGAGCCAGACGAGCTCCCAAAACCCGGGGAGTCCGTCTTGTGTACTGTCCATACGCATGGTTGTTCTCCAACGATCCGAAGTTACTGACCAAGGCGAAGTAAACAGTATTCCTCGCTTTCAATCAAGCGAAACCAGAGATTACTGCCCTGCAAAGAGGCACAATTTTTGTGCGACGAAGGCAGCCATCGCGGTGACCGAGGGCGCCAAAAACTTGTACGGTGCAACTTCGTCAGACGAATCGAGGGTCGCTTTAAGACTATTACGGTACGAGAGACGCAGGTCGGTGTTGATGTGGATGATCGAAATCCCCGCTTTGACCGCGGCCACGAACTCCTCATCGCTTGAACCCGAGCCCCCGTGAAGCACCAGTGGTACGCCGGCCGTTGCGTGGAGCTCGCCGATGCGCGAAATGGAAAGTTTCGGGTTGCCCGAGGTGATGACGCCGTGCACGTTCCCCACCGCCGGAGCCGCCAGGTCGAGGCCGCCCTCGTCGATCAATTTCTTGAGTTCATCGGGTTTGGTCATCGTCTCCTCGGTGATCTGCACGCCCTCGGGGAGTTTGTCCATGACCTTCGATGAGACGCCGATGTAGCCCAGCTCACCCTCCATCAAGACGTCGCGGCCCGAGGCACGCGCGTAGGCCACGCACTCCTTCAGCAGCGCCACGTTGTCGTCAAACGAGAGCTGTGCCCCGTCGACGACCACGGAGTCGACTCCTGCATCAATCGCCGCTTTGACCTTCTCGAGCCCGTAGGTGTGGTCGGCGTTGAGGTAGAGCTGTACACCTGCCTTCTGGTAGAGGTCGACGAGTGCTCGGGCGTGGGAGAGGGGGAAGAACGCGCGCTCACCCTCCGAGAGCCCCACAATCGCCGGGAGCCCCGTCTCCTTGGACGCTTGGGCAATTGCCGTCAGTTGATTGCTGTCTGAAATATTGAAATGCCCGATTGCTCGTGAGCTCTTGGTAAAATCGCTGACACAGTCGCGTAAGGTTTGCATACGAACATAGTATATACTATGGCCATGCAACCCGCAGATTTTTTCGCCATCGGCGACATCGTGACCGAACCGTTTATCCGACTGAAAGAGGCCGAAGTGCACTGCAGAGTCGATCATGACACGTGCGAGCTGTGCATGCGCTGGGGCGACAAAATTCCCTACGACTACTTCGTCTTCATCCCCGCAGTCGGCAACGCCGCAAACGCATCAGTCGCCGCATCGCGACTCGGACTCTCCTCGACCCTGCGTGCGTATGTGGGTAAAGACCGCTACGGCGAGGAGTGTCTTGAGGTGCTCAAAAAAGAAGGTATCGACACCGCGCACATGGTCGTCGACCCGGCGCGCCCGACCAACTATCACTACGTCCTGTGGTACGGCGACGAGCGTACCATCTTGGTCAAACACGAAGAGTACGATTACACGGTGCCGACCGATGCGCCCGCGCCCAAGTGGATTTACCTCTCATCCTTGGCGGCCAACTCGCTGCCCTACCACCTGGCGCTCGCCGAATGGTTCAAGACCATGCCCGGCATGAAGCTCGCCTTCCAGCCCGGCACCTTCCAGATGAAACTCGGTGTCGACACCCTCAAAGACATCTACGCGCGCACCGACATCTTCTTTTGCAATAAAGAAGAGGCCGAGCGCATTCTTAGCTGTGAGCCGACCGATGATATGAAAAGCTTGCTCGCGCGCATCCAGGCACTGGGCCCCAAGACGGTCGTCATCACCGACGGCTACAACGGCGCCTATGCGCTGAGCGACACGGGCAATCACTACAAAGTGCCCATCTTCCCCGATATCAAACCGCCACTGGAGCGCACGGGTGCGGGCGACGCCTTCGCCTCGAGCGTCACCGCGGCACTCGCACTAGGATTGCCCCTTGAAGAGGCGCTCCTGTGGGGCCCGGTCAACTCGATGTCGGTAGTGCAAGAAGTCGGCGCACAAAAGGGCCTGTTGACGCGCGAACAACTGAACGAACATCTCAGCCGCGCATCGGAGGATTTCAAAATCAAACCGTTCTAAAAAAATTCGATTGCTTAGCGGGTCACCTGCTGCGTGTACAACTGCTCCGCAAGGAGGTCGGCGACGGGATTTTTGTCGTATGCAGCGTGCCAGATGATGAGCCCGAGCGCCAGCGAGACACTGACGACGAACGTAAACCCCACATACACGTTGATGTTTTGGTGCCACCACTGCGCCTCACCGACCGTTATCATACGGTTGTAGTTTTACGCGTGTAGACCTTTTGAATGGCACGTGCAATGCTCGCGGCGTCCATGTGGTAGTGGCGCAGCAACTCCTCGGGCGTTCCCGACTGGCCAAACTGATCGCGCATGCCGACGAATTCGACCGGCACGGGATGGGTTTCGGCGAGCAGCTCGGCAATGGCGCTCCCGAGGCCGCCGGCTATCTGGTGCTCTTCGACGGTGACGACCGCGCCCGTCTGTGTTGCCGCCGTAATGATTGCCTCGCGATCGAGCGGCTTGATGGTCGCGATATTGATGATTGAAACCGAGCATTCGCCCTCTACTTGTTTTGCGGCCGCAAGTGCGGCAAAGACGAGCGGGCCAGTCGCGAATACCGCAACCTGAGGTTGCTCGCCTGCCCACAATACCTGCGCCTTGCCGATGGCAAACGGCGTCTCCGTGGTCGTGATGCCGTTTGATTTCTCGCGCGAGAAGCGCAGATACACGGGGCCGTCGTAGGCTGCCGCCGCGAGCGTGGCTTTGCGCGCTTCTTCGGCATCACAGGGCGAGATGACCGTCATGTTGGGTTGGACGCGCATAAGCGCAATATCCTCGAGCGCCTGATGTGTCGCACCATCTGGCCCCACCGAGACGCCCGCGTGCATACCGCACACTTTGACCGGTACGTTGTTAAGAGAGATAGCCGTGCGAATCTGTTCGTTGTTGCGACCCGGCGAAAACGTCGCGTACGAGGCAATGAACGGAATCTTCCCATACGCCGCGAGTCCTGCCGCAACCCCCGCGAGGTTTTGCTCGGCCACGCCGACCTCGACGTAGCGATTGGGATATTTTTCTTTAAAAGGAAGCACGCGCGTCGACTCGGCCAAGTCGGCACACACGACGACGACGTCTTTGTTCGATTCGCCAAGCGCGAGCAGTGCCTCGCCGAACCCATCGCGGGTCGATGCCACAGGCGCTGCATCAAATAGATTGTCGAGTAGTTTGGCGTTTGGGTTACACATGGTTATTGGTGTTCGCTGGTGATTGTGCCGCCCAGGGTGCGCAGTTCGTTGAGGAAGCGCTTCGCCTCGTCCTTGGTCGGCGACTTGCCGTGCCAGAGGTAGTCGTACTCCATTTCTTTGATGCCTTTGCCGGGGATGGTGCGCGCGATGATGACGGTGGGGCGCTCGACGATGGCGCGCGCTGTCTCGACTGCCTCGACGATCTGTGCGATGTCGTGCCCATCGACTTCGAGCACGTGCCAGTTGAAAGCCTCGTACTTTTGGCGCAGATTTTCAAGCGGCATCACCGACTCGGTGAGTCCCCCGATTTGAATGTTATTTCGATCGATGATGGCAGTGAGGTTCGAGAGTTTATTGTTGCCCGCAAACATCGCCGCCTCCCAGATGTTGCCCGCGTCCTGCTCGCCGTCGGACATCATGCAAAAGACGCGAAATCGCTTCCCGTCCATGCGCGCACCCAGGGCGTAGCCAGCTGCCTGTGAGAGTCCCTCGCCCAAGGGCCCCGAGGTCGATTCAAGCCCCGGCAGCCGCAGCCGCTCGGGGTGGCCTTGCAGGCGCGACCCGAACTTACGCAGCGTGAGGCACTCGGTCAGCGGGAAGTAGCCCGCGTGCGCCATCGCCGCGTAGCGCACCGGTACCGTGTGGCCGTTGGATAAAAAGAGTCGATCGCGCTCGTCCCACTCGGGGTTGAGCGGATTGTGTTTGAGGATATGAAAATAGAGCGCCGCGAAGATGTCGGCCATGCCCATGGGGCCGGCGGTATGGCCACTGCCCGCTGCCGTCAGCATTTCGATGATCGTCTCGCGAATAGCTTCAGCCTTCGCCTCGATTTCGCGCACGCGTGCCTCGCCGAGCATACTCATTGTTTCAGTGTATCACGCACTTTGCGTCGCCTTGCGTAGTGTTGCAATCGCACGCGCCGCATCATTCGTGCCGAAGATGGCTGAGCCTGCGACCAAGCGCGTCGCGCCCGCCGCAACGAGCGCCGCTGCGTTCTCGACGCGCACGCCGCCGTCGACTTGAATCGGGCACACATCGGCATGCTCGCCCAACTGTGCACGGACCGCTGCAATGAGCGACAGTGCCCGCTCGTCAAACGGCGCGCCTTGCCGCCCCACCGGGTCGATCCCCATAACCTGCACAAAATCGAATGAATCGCCAAACGGCACCAGCGCCTCGGCACCCTGGTCGAGCGCAAGTGCGATGCCGAGCTCAAAGGCAAACGGGCTATTGGCGTCGTTTTGCAGCGCCAGCGCCGTTGCCGCCTCGACCGCGCCGCGACTCGCGGCATGCAGCACGATGCGCGAGGCACCCGCACGGATGTACTTCTCGGCCTCCTCCTGCGGGTTGTTGATCATGAGGTCAAACTCGAAGTCGAACTCCTCCCAAAACGGCAGACCTTCTTCTTCGGCCAAAATGCGCTCGAATGAGTCGCGGTCGGTGTAGGGCCACGTTGTGTCGGGTGCAAAAACGCCGTCGATGATGTCGATTTGTACCAACGGCGCCGCATCGCGTACGCGCTCGAGCCCGTGCTCGATCCCCGAGAGGCTCTTGGGCAAGATGGCGGGAATAATTTCAATTGATTGATTATGCATGGTCGAGTTTGGTGATGCGGCGCAGGTGTCGCTCGCCTTGGGAAAACGGCGTCGCAAGCCAGAGCGCGACAGCGGCCTGTGCTTCCTCAATCGTGAGAAACTTCGCACCGAGCGAAAGCACGTTCGCGTCGTTGTGCTCACGCGAGAGCGTCACTATTTCTTCGGGCCCGCCGTAGAAGACCGCCGCGCGAGCGCCCTGCACGCGATTGGCCGCCATCGCCTCGCCCTGGCCCGAGAGCCCGATGACGATGCCGAACGACCCCGCGTCGGCGACGACTGCTGTTGCAGCGGCCATGCAGAAGTCGGGATAGTCGTCGTGCGGGTCAAATGCATGTGGACCAACATCCACAACGTCGTGCTCGTTCGATTGAAGAAAGGCCGACAACGCTGTTTTAAGTTCAAAGCCCGCATGATCCGAGGCGATGTAAATACGCATAAAAACAGTGTAGCACATCGATTTGCACCCCTGCGACGCAATGCTTCCAAATGCTTCAGCAACGTGCTCGGCCCCTGTCTTTTGACAACTGCACAATCTGCTGCTATATTATCGCCAGCGTAGCTAGTCCCGTTAACAAGTGGAGCCCGAAATGACACTATTGTTCCCGTGGTTTCTTCCCAAGAAGAAAGTACCCGCCCCGCCCCAGCGAACCATATGGGACTGCATCGCGGATATCGCGAAGTATGTCGAAGCCCAGGACGGACGCAGTCTCTCGATGTACTCACCGAACACTGTAAATGTGTACGATTCGTCAGTCACAGCCCCCGGCGGGTCGCACGATCTCAGATACGATTTATGTGTGTACGACGACCGCCTGAACCTCCTGCACGTCTGCCGCAGACACATCGCAAACGCCGTCGCAGATACGCCGCTGGATTCTGCCAGCGATTCTCGCACCATTCCCGAGGATCGAGTGCGACTATGGCTCGGACTGCAAAACCTGCTTCGCGGAACCGTAAGCAGCATGCACTAAGCGCCCTTGCCGCCCACAGGGCGTGCCTCTACAAGAGGCCGCTTCGGTGAGGCGGCTTTTTGTTTTATATGTGTTTCGCCAAACGCGACACATGCTCGACCAGGGCGTGGGTGTAGCCCATTTCGTTGTCGTACCAGGCCATGACTTTAACCAAGTTGCCGTCGATGACGCGCGTGAGCGAGAGGTCGGCAATCGAGGCGTGTGCAGCGCCGAGGATGTCGCTCGACACCAAGGGCTCGTCGGTGACCGCAAAGACCGGCTTCCAACGCTCGTCGTCGGCTGCTTTTTTGAGAATCGAGTTTATTTCTTCGACCGAGGTGTCGCGCTTAGCGATGAAGGTGATGTCGGCGATTGACCCCGCAATGACCGGCACACGCAGTGAGATGCCGTCGAACTTGTTAGTCAAATCGGGAATCGCTTTGGTGACGGCAATTGCCGCGCCAGTTGAAGACGGCACGATATTGTGCGCACCTGCGCGACCGTCGCGATAGTCTTCCTTGCCCTTTGCTTTCTTGACCGGACCGTCGACGAGGTTTTGCGAGGCGGTGTAGCCGTGCGTGGTCGAAAGCACCGCCTTCTCGATGCCGATGGTCTCGTGGAGAATCTGCATGAGCGGGCTCGACGCGTTGGTGGTGCACGATGCGTTCGATGTAATGACGCTGGTCTCGAACTTATCGTCGTTAATACCAACGAGGATGGTCGCGGTCGGCACACCTTCGGGCGAGTCGCCCTTGGCCGGCGCGGTGATGACCACGCGCTTGGCACCGGCATCGATGTGCGCCTTTGCCTTGTCGAAGCTCGTGAAGAATCCGGTCGACTCGACGACGACATCGATGTCCAAATCCTTCCACGGCAACTTCGTAGGGTCGGCCTCGGAGTAGTGTTTTATTTCCTTGCCCTCAACAAACAGTGCGCCGTCTTTGGTCTCTACGGTAAACGGCGCACGCCCGTAGACGCTGTCATATTTCAAAAGGTATGCGACGTTCTCGACGTCGCCCAGGTCGTTGACCGCGACGATCTCCATCTCGGGTCGCTCGTGTGCTATCCGCATAAATGCTCGGCCAATCCGCCCCAGTCCGTTAATCGCGATGCGTGTGGTTTTCATACCCTTCTATTATATATACAATATTCCCCGGTATCCACAGGATGTGTACCGTACACGCGATTAATTGGCCGCGGTGGATGTTGCCGTTGCTGTCGACGTCGCGTCCGATGTAGAGGGTTGCGGCGCTGCCAGTACGTTGACGATGCGCGTTGCGGTGCCGGTGTTCCCCGCCTGATCGGTCGCACTAAAGAGGATGGTGTGCGAGCCCGGCGCGTTGGTGTCAATCGAGAGCTGATCAGCGGTCGTCGTAGCACCGCCATCGACCGACACGTGGTAGCCAATGTTGGGGCTGACCGCGTCGCTCACCGTGGCACCAAGGTCGACGTACGTACTGCCGACCGAGACGGTCGCGGGATTAGCGCCGATGAGTGTGACGACCGGCGCCACCGTGTCGGTAGTGGTTGCGACCGAGTCGGTCGACGTTGGTGACGCCGGCACACTCACCGATGCGCCTGTGGAGCTTGCCCCTTGCTGGCCTGCGCTGAGCAAGAGCGAATCAAGCTGGCTTTTGGTAATGCACGTTTGATTGCCGCTACTGTCGCTCACGCACAATTTGTTTGTTGTTACCTGCTTTGATGTAAAGGACTCGGCGAACCCTGCAATCGTAGCCGCAAGCGAATCTATTTTGTTTGAAAGCTCCTTCACCGCCTCAATGAGTGGCGAGACGAGCCCGGCATAGTCGACCATGAGAAACCCGTCTGATGAGGTCGCCACCAGTTGTGGGAAGACCTTTTGCACATCTTGCGCGATGACACCGACCATCTGCTGCTGG
>CAISEE010000005.1 GCA_903884345.1 Candidatus Adlerbacteria bacterium
CATCTACCGTATCCAGGTGTCCTCGACCGACCAGGCGGGCAACGTCTTGATGCTCCCGGTGCGCACCATCGTGACGCCGCAGCAGTCGGAGTCCATCATCGACGTCATCTTCAAGAACTTCTCGAGTACGTTCCAGTTCCTAAAGTAGCGAATATCCTGTAGAATACCGCATATGCCAACGAACCAAACGACGATTCACACCAAACGGATTCTCATGGTCGACGATGACGACATGATGCGGATTCTGTTCCGCGAGACGTTTTGGATTCATAGCCGGAAGGATCTCATGATTGAGGTGCAGACCGTACGCACTATACAAGAGGCTCGCGAGTACGTGACCGAACACCATGAACACCTCGACGTGCTCTTCTTGGGGCTGTGGCTCCCCGTCGAGCAATCCGATGGCTCTGCCGTACGCGAAACGCTGCCCAGCCTTGAGTTCATCAAGGAACTGCGAAAGAAAGAGGATTTCAAAGATCTGACCATCGTGGTGTACTCGCGCTTCTCCGAGGAGGAGTTCAAGAAATCCGCGTGCGAGGCCGGCGCCGATCACTACCTCGTCAAAGGAGAGATAACGCCGCACGAAATGGTGCAATTCGTCGAACGACTATGAGTACAATCATCACCCTCAACCACGTCAACCAGTGGTACAACAAAGGCAAGCAAAGCGAGGTGCACGCCCTCAAGGACGTGTCTCTGGAAGTCGAGCAGGGCGACTATGTCGCCTTCTTCGGGCCGTCCGGCTGCGGTAAGACGACCATGCTGTATGCAATATCCGGCATCGACCGCGTCACCGATGGCGACATCCTCATTAACGACCAAAACATCGCGCACCTTTCAAACCAAGAGCTCGCCATCTTTCGACAAACCGGCATCGGCATCGTCTTTCAACAATTTAACCTCGTACCCTCGCTCACGGTGCTCGGCAACGTCGCGCTCCCTATGGCGTTCGTCGGCATCAGCAAAGCCAAGGCCGAGGAAGAAGCGTGGAAGCTCGTCAAACGCCTCCAGCTCGAGCAATACGCCGAACACTACCCGCAAGAACTCTCGGGCGGCCAGCAGCAGCGCGTCGGTATCGCGCGTGCGCTCGCGAACAACCCGCCGATCATCATCGCCGACGAACCATTGGGTAACCTCGACTCGGTCAACGCAAAGATCGCACTCGACATCCTTCGCGAACTCAACGAGAAAGACGGCCGCACCATCATTATGGTCACCCACGAGGCGTGGAGTCTTCAAGACGTGCGTACGATTTACCACATGAAAGACGGCGTCATTCTTTCGGTCGAGCACCGCGAGCCGCTGCCTATGAACGAGCGCACCGGCAAAGGTCTCGAAGATTCGGCGCCGAAAAAAGCCGCCGAAGAAGGAAAGAAGGAAGCAAGTCCCGAGAACCTCAGCAAGATGGCGCGCATCCTGTCCAATTACTTCATGCGCGGCCATACGGTCGAGGAGACGGCGCGTTTCGAAACACTCGTCACGGACCGCTTGTCGAAGAAGATCGACACGAAAGCTTTTCAGGAAACGCTCGATAAGTCGTTCAAAGACGGCGGCGTGGGGCTCTGGAAGCGCAAGGCCGAACGCGTCGCCTCCTACATCGAGAAAATCGTCGAAAAACAAAAGGATCTCGACGCGACGATCGAGCTCATCAACCAAAACCCCGAACTTACGGTCGAGGACGAGGTCAAGCAACTGCGCAAATGGATCACCGAAGAATACGTTGGTACCGTGTCTCCCTATCAAAACGAACTGCTCGACGAGATCATCAACGACCGCATCCATAGCTTCATGACGCAGGACCAATTCTTGACGGTGTTGCAACGCCCGGTCAAACAGTTCGGCGCCGGGTTCCCTGGACACAGCGCCCAAATCATGGCTGAGCGACTCGAACTTATCCTCAACGGTTCACAACCATACGTACCGAAACAATAGCACTACTGCTATACTAGTAGAGTCATGGGACACAAACTGCTCCTGAGCGAAATGATTCGTTTGGCGTTGCGTAATTTCCGCGTGAAGCCGATACGAGCCATTTTGACGGTGCTCGGCATGTCGGTCGGCTTCGGTGTGGTCCTTTTTCTCGTGTCGCTGGGCTACGGCCTCCAGTACATCCTCATCGGTAACCTCGTGACGACACAGGACTCGT
This sequence comes from Candidatus Adlerbacteria bacterium, assembly GCA_903884345.1. GTDB lineage: Bacteria > Patescibacteriota > Minisyncoccia > Phycocordibacterales > SBAW01 > GWA1-54-10. The sequence continues at coordinate 2,147 of CAISEE010000005.1, forward strand.
TGGTCACCATGCAGGCGTCCTACCCGAGTGAGGCGAACCTCACTTTTACAAAAAATACGCTTGATGACATCGCGACATATTCCGGCGTGGCCGAGGTGTCGCCCGTCGCACAATTTTCAGGCGAGGCGACGCTTGTGGGCGACAACCGCCCGGCACTCATCGCGATGCGTGTCGTCGATCCGGCCTACTTTCGCCTCACCGGCACGGACGTGACCTTAGGAAAACTGTTTTCGTCGTCCACGCCAGGGCTCGTGGTGACGAGCCAAACGCTCGCGCTCATGGGGCTCTCGAGCACCAGCGCGTCTCTCGATAAGCAAATTAACCTCGTGGTCTCGTACGAAGACGACGTCCACGGCACGACGACGCTTGCTAAAAGTACCACCGCCATTCCGATTATCGGCATCATCTCGGACGACACCCAGGCACCACTTATGAACGTGCCGATACAAAGCCTCGTGACGCCGCCGCCGTTTTACCAAAGCGTACTGGTCAAAGCCAAGAGCGTCGATTTAGTCGACATCGTTCGAAACGAGCTCATCAACAAAGGTTTCGTCGTGTCGGCCCGCATCGACCTCGTCAACCAGGCGCGGCAAATTACGAACATCATCACGATGGTGCTCGGCGTCTTCGGTATCACCGCACTCGTCGTGTCGGCAATCGGCATGTTCAACACCATGATCGTCTCGTTCATGGAGCGCACCTACGAGGTCGGCGTGCTGAAGTCTTTGGGCGCGACCGACGGCGACGTGCGCAACCTCTTCTTGCTCGAGTCGGCATTCATGGGGTTTCTCGGCGGCGGCGGCGGCGTGCTGATGGGGTACCTTGCCGGGCAAGGCATTAACCTTGGCCTTGGCATCCTTGCCTCGCGCATGGGCGGCAAAGCCTTTTCCCTCTTTATTACACCGCTGTGGTTCATCGCACTGACGCTCGGGATATCGATCGCGATCGGCGTCATGTCGGGCGCATGGCCGGCCTACCAAGCCTCGAAGCTTTCCCCGAAGCAGGCGTTCCTTAACAAATAGGTCGACTATTTCGCGACCGTCGCGCTGCACTTCACGCACCGGCAGCCGTGCGGCTTGATGTAGAAATCGACGTAGTCCTTGCCGTAATCGTACGCCAGCTCCTCGCCTACTTTGATGTTTCGCTTGGCCATCACGAATACGCGCCCCTTACTGATGTCGATCTCGCAGTTGGGTCGGCACGAGTGGTTGATGTAGCGCGCCGTGTTCGTTCGCGCCGTGCCGTCAATCGTCTTTTTCTTACTTACCTCAAAGAGATACTTGCTGCGCGACGAGAGTTCCTCCTCGGCCGACAATGTGGGACCCACGTATTCGATGATGCAGGCGCCTTTAGGGATTGCTGAGCCTGCGAACAACCCGAGCCCCGCCGCTGACCTCTTTACATGCAGTAAAAAATCACCCGGTACGAATTTGCCTGTGCGTGTCGTCATATACCTGTACTATATACCGTGTAGGTGCTTCATGAAAGTATCAGGATTAGAGGTCCATACTCAATACACACAGAATCGATACGGCCTAAGAATTCCACATGCTACCTCAGCTGACATCACTATCGCATTCGCGTACGGTGGCAAGCCTTCGTGAAAGCGTTCGGTACGCGGCCCGAACGTACGGTGCGCGCCGCAAGCTTGTGGCCCTCGCCGTGCTCTTCCTCGTCTATTCCGTATCGCTGCAGGTCGGGTTCTCGCTGTACGACACCCTAACGTACCCCGCGCTGGTGTGGCCCGCCACCGGCATCGCCCTCGCCGTCCTCTATCTGGAGGGTACCGGCTTGTGGCCCGCGATCACGGCCGGCGTGTTTTTAGTAAACGTCCTCCACGGCAACCCATTGCTCGCGTCGCTCGGCATCGCCGTCGGCAATACGCTGCAGGCGCTGTGCGGCATGTACCTCTTGCGCGTCTCCCGCTTCGAACCGACGCTCCTGGGATTGCGCAACACGTACATCCTCATCATCGTCGCGATTCTCACCGCGACCATAGGGCCGACCGTCGGCATCACAATGCTAGTACTCGCGGGCACGCATCAGATGTCCGAGGTGTCGAGCATATGGGCACTGTGGTGGCTCGGGCAATCGCTCAGTCTCCTCGTCATCACACCGTTTATCATGTCCTGGTTCGTCGGCACCCGCATCCGCCTGTATACCGAGCAGACCATCGAGTGGATGGCGGCGTTCCTCCTGCTTATCGGGACGGCCTACGCCATCTTTTGGACACCGGTCTTCGTCATCGGGCAAACGCCGTTCGTATATCTCATCCTGGTACCCTTGGTGTGGATCACCTTGCGCATCGGCCCGCGCGGCACGACGCTCGCGCTCGTCACCATCACCGCGATATCGATATGCGGCGTCATCCTCAACGGTAACGCAAACATAGGCAGCGCCGATCGGCTCATCCAAATCGAATTCTTCGACTGTGTCATTGCCATCATCTTTCTGTTCTTCGTATCGAGCGAGGAAGGGCGCAAACAGGCAAACGAGTCCCTTCGCGACTACATCGTGCAGCTTGAGAACGCGCTCCACAAAATCAGTAACGAGGATCGTGCAAAGAATGAGTTCATCGCCGTCTTGGCGCACGAACTGCGAAACCCGCTGGCGACCGTCTTAAGCTCGCTCGAACAAATTAGTGTGCGAAAGGTCCGGGGAGCCGAACTCGACGAGCTGGTCGGCACCATGAACGACCGCGTCCATACGATGGCGCGACTCTTGGACGACTTGCTCGACACCTCGCGTATCTCGCAGAAGAAGTTCAAGCTGCAAAAAGAGACGGTCGACCTCATCGACGTATTGCGCAAATCGATCGAGACGGCGAGCCAATTGATTCGTAACCGAAATCACGAACTCGTCCTCTTGCTGCCCAATGGACCCTTGTGGCTCCAAGCCGACCCGATGCGCCTCGAACAGGTCGTGGTGAACCTGCTCAATAACGCCGCCAAATACACCGAAATCGGCGGCACCATCACGCTCACCTGTCGATCGACCGATCGGTCGATCATCGTCTCGGTCAAAGACACCGGCATCGGCATCGCGAAGGAAATGCTTCCCCGCATCTTCGAACCGTTCGTGCAAGTCGAGAAAGGCAAACGATCCGAAGGCCTCGGCCTCGGCCTCTCACTCTCGAAACGTCTGATCGAGATGCATCAGGGAACAATCATGGCGCGCAGCGCGGGACTGAACACGGGCAGCGAATTCATCGTCGAGTTGCCCCTGCCCGCGGCCGTCCAACTGCCGATTCCGGTTACGAGTCGACTGCGGCAGTATACGACCACGACGCACGACATCCGATCGGTATTGGTCGTCGACGACAACACGCTCGCCGCCGAGGGGTTGGGCAAACTGCTGGCACACAAAGGGTACGTGGTAAAACTCGCGTTCGATGCCGCGAGTGCGCTCGCCACCGCGCGCGCCTTCAAACCCGACGCCGTCCTCCTCGACATCGGGCTCCCCGACATGAGCGGCTACGAGGTGGCCAAGCGGCTCCGCCAAAGCGGCGAGCATCAAAGCTTCATGGTGGCACTCACCGGATACGGCCAAGAGGAGGACCGTATGGAAGCCAATCGCGCCGGGTTCGATCATCACCTGACGAAGCCCGTGTCGCTTGCCGACGTCGAAAACGTCCTTGTTCGCGCAATGAAAAAAACAGGGTGAAAGGTTCACTCGCCTACCACCCCACTCCTGTAGCATGTACTCATACCCATACCTACCATTCCCGATTATGCAAAGACTATCACTGAGCACCACGAAGAAACTTAATAACGGCATCGAAATACCAATCCTCGGGCTGGGCGTCTGGCAGATGGCGCGCGGTCAAGAGACCGAAGAGGCCGTCCGACGCGCGCTCGAAGTCGGGTACCGACACATCGACACGGCCAAACTGTATCGCAACGAAGAGAGTGTCGGTAAGGCCGTGCTCGAGAGTCCACTGCCGCGCGAGGACGTCTTCATTACCACTAAACTATGGTCGACCGATGCGTTCGATGTCGAGGGCGCGTTCGCGACGAGTCTCCAAAAACTCGGGCTCGGGTACGTCGACCTCTACCTCATTCATTGGCCGGTGCCGCTCTTTGGTAATCGTGTGTGGAAGCAGCTCGAGCGTCTTTACGATCAGAAGTTGGTGCGCGCAATCGGGGTGAGCAACTACAACGTGAGCCAACTGAAGGAGCTCTTGGCCTTTGCCAACGTCCCGCCCGCCGTCAACCAGGTCGAGTTTAATGCCTTTAACCACTACCGCGAGATGCTCGACTACTGCACCGCGCACCAGATTGCGCTCGAGGCCTACAGTCCGCTCACCCGCGGCACGCAGCTGGACGACGAGAGACTCGTCAAAATCGGGATGCACTACGGCAAGAACCCCGCACACGTCCTCTTGCGGTGGGTCATCGAGAAAGGCGCCATCGCGATACCCAAATCGAGCAACGCGCAGCGCATCGGCGAGAATGCGGACATATTCGACTTCGAACTGACGAAAGAGGACACGTTCACGCTCGACAACCTCTAAGGCGCGTCGGCCCTCAGTACCCGTACAGGCTGAAGATAGCGTATTGATACCAGTTCTTAGCGATCCGCACGGGTGCGAACGTACGTGCGATGACGAACCCGTCGCCCGAGTCGGCCAAGACCGACGGCATGGCAAGACTCCGACCATCGAGCGTAATCATCGCCAACGCTCGCGCCCCCGCATCCTTGGGTGTCACCGTGGCACCGTCGCGCACGGCAGACGCGGCGGTAAAACGTATGGCGCCGAACATATCCAGCGGCAGAAAGACGTTCCCCGCCGGCATCTCTTGGATCCACTCGGCCGAGGCTTTGGTCGAGTCGTACGCGACCGTCGTGTCATACGTCTTGCCCGTCGTGTTGTTGCGCATCGAGATGTTCCACCACCCCGGTCGTGCCTCTTGCAATGAGACACTCACCGAATCACCCGCCGTGATGGGGAGCGGCACGGGTACCGAGTCGCCGGGGAGCCGCTCGATCCACGACTCGTACGCGACCGCACCCGACTGATCGACGATCGCCTGCGTCCCCGCTTGTATCAAATTTTTATTCTGCACGCCGCCGATCCCGACCCAGGTCGCGTCGGCTGCGATCGGCTCATCGGTGCGCACTTTCGGCACCACCCAACTGCCCGAGACCGACGAGAACGATCCGCCCTGCGCGACGTAGCCCGACCAATTGAGTGACTGGTCCGCGTTCGTCGCCGCATTGACCATCGACACATCCGGCACTGTGGGTGTCGACGCTGCCTTGTCGGCAACGACGTCGCGAGACAGCAACGGGACGAGGCATTGGACGAGATACAACGCTGCCGCAAACACTCCGACAAAACAAAGCACCTCCGTCCTGAATGCGGCCTTCATGTCTCTAGTAGACCAGGGTCCCACTTACATTTAAGTGAAGCTCTGCCCCGTATCTCGTGGTAGACTACACGTCATGTTAACCACGATGCAGGCGGCCATACTGGGCGTATTACAAGGCGTCTCCGAACTGTTCCCCATCTCGAGCCTGGGCCACAGCATCATCCTGCCCACACTGTTGGGCTGGCACATCGACCAGGCGAGCGAGTACTTCCTCCCCTTTCTCGTCCTCACCCACTTGGCGACCGCGCTCGTCTTGCTCGGCTTCTATTGGCGCGAGTGGCAGCGCATCATCGTCGGCGTTCTGCGATCACTGACCACACGCACGATTGGCGACGACGCTTCGGCACGACTCGGTTGGATGCTAATCCTAGGCACCATCCCCGCGGGACTCTTGGGTCTCGTGTTTCAAAAAAAGTTAGAGCACCTTTTCTCCAACCCCAAACTCGTCGCCGCGTTTCTCTTCCTCAACGGCTTGCTACTTTTGGCGGGTGAATTCATGCGCCGACGCGCGGCACGGCAATCGGTTGCGGCCCGATCGATAGATGCAGACGCGAAACTCTCGTGGACGCAATCGGTCGCAATCGGCACCATGCAAGCGCTGGCACTCCTGCCCGGCTTCTCGCGCACGGGCGCAACAATAACCGGCGGCCTGGCAGCCGGACTGTCGAACGAAGAGGCCGCGCGATTCTCGTTCTTGCTGGCAACCCCAATCATCCTCGCCGCAGCCGTGCTGAAACTCCCGCACCTCCTTTCTGCACCCGCAGCGATTCTGCTCCCCGCAATCGTGGGCGCACTGTTCGCCGCACTCGGCGCCTACCTGTCGGTTCGGTTCCTCACACGCTACTTCAAAACCAACACGCTGCTCCCCTTCGCGATCTACTGCGCCATCGCCGGGGCACTCTGCTACCTCGCACTGTAAAAAAGAGAGTCCCGTACGCGCAACAGTGCGACGTACGGGACCCACAGACCGCCCTATGACGGGAGCATCCACTCGCGAAGCGCCGCAAAGAGCGACGGATGATCCGCAACCCAGTTGCGAAACATCTCCGCACAGATGAGCGCGAGCAACGCTACCAGCAACGGCAGCGTCACGTGGCAGATGAACGAAACGAAAGACGGCGCGGGCTCCTTTGCTGCGAGCCAAAAGAGTACCGCCACGACAACGATACAAAGAAGGCCGAGCCAATTGGACCGCAGCATCTTCATCTTCGCAGCGAAAATCCCGAGGATTAGCAAGCCAAAAGCGATACCGACGTTCATGTCAGTCTCCAATACATAGGAACTGCCCGAAACAGAGCAGGAGAACGCTACCCACTGCAGGATAGCTGTATTTATCGTGAAGGTCAAACGCTTACGTGCTACCATATAGATTATGCAAATTTCTCCATCACCTACGGATATTTCATGCGTCATATGCGCGTTTAATGAAGAGCAGCGCATCTCTGACATCGTATCGGTCGCTCGTCAGAATCCGCTCATCAGCGAGATTATCGTAGTCAACGATGGTTCGACCGACCAAACGCAGACGCTCGTCGAAGGCCTCGCGTCGAAACCAGGTACTCCCGTCCGACTATTCAATCATCCGCACAACAAGGGCAAGAGTGCCGCGTACTCACTCGGAGTCACAAACGCGTCGAACGACCTGCTTTTGTTTCTTGACGCCGACTTGGTCGGTCTCGATGTCGCAGCGATAACAAAACTCATCGAACCTGTTCTAGAGAAACGAACCGACGTTACGATCAGCCTTAAAAAAAATAGTCTGCGGCTCTACAAGATTATTAACCTCGATTACGTCTCCGGCGAGCGAGTATTCTCAAAATCACTCATTGTCGATCACCTGGACGCTATCGCCCATCTTCCTGGGTATGCAGTCGAAACATACATCAACGAACTCATCATCTCAAAACAGCAGCGTCTCGAGACGGTACGTTGGTCCTATGTGTCTCACTTGCGTAAGACAGACAAGAATGGATTCTTCCTTGGAATCTACAAAGAAGTACGAATGCTTATCGGCATAACCACTATGTTTTCGCCCTACGTAACACTTAGGCAGATTTGCATTTTGACGCGTCTGACAAATGCAAAAAAAATGGAAACTAATCGCCAGTAGAAGTTCGGCGCTTCAGTGTTGTGTATGCGACATATATCACAACCGCGACAACAAACGAGGTCGCCGCTGCGTAGTTTAGATACTGGTTGATATTGGATAGGCTCTTACCGAGATAGTATCCGACCGCCTCAAAGAGAAGTATCTTCGGTATCGACCCTACGATGTTAAAAAACACGAACCTCGCAAAAGACATTTTAGCTAGTCCAGCACTGAAGAGTACCGCTGAACCAAGAGCTTGTGTTTTTGCAAAAAGTAACAGCTTGCCGCTGTGCGCGTCATAGGTCTTTTCCACGACGCTAATTTTCTCCTCCGTCAGCCCGATGTATGCTCCCCATTTTTTAAGGATACCGCGGCGCCCCCATCGCCCCAGCACGTAATAAAAGGAATCACCGGTAATGTCGCCCAATAAAAGTACGAAAAATATCAACACTGGGTTGAAATATCCCAGTGAAGCTAAAAACCCAGACACAATCGCTATTCCCGGCCCTTCGAATACAGATACCGGGAAAATTACGAAATAACCATACGTCCCTACCAACTCGAGCACTTGCGAAACAATAGGGTCATTCATGCACCTTCATTCTATCCCGGTTGTGTGATATTGGCGACAATAGATTCGTGAAGACCTGCGCCGAGCGCTCCCACGAATACCGCAACGCGGTGGCGCGACAATCCTCGGGACGGAGCGCCAGGCAGCGCATCGCGGCATCGGCCAAGTCTTCATCGAGGTAGCCGTCAACGCCATCCGTGAGAATGTCATTCGGTCCCATGACGTCGTGCGCGGCGACGGGGACGCCACAGGCCAGCGCCTCGACGATGACTAACCCGAAGGTCTCGGTGCGTGAGGGAAAGACCATCACGTCGGCGGCCGAAAGCAGTTCGACGAGTTCCTGCCCCTTTTTGTAGCCGACGAAGTGCGCCGTCTTCCCATACGTTTGTTCAAGATACGCGCGCTGCGGCCCGTCGCCGATAACAAGCTTCGACCCTGGCAGCGAGAGTGACAAAAATTCCTCGACACTCTTTTCGGGCGAGAGCCGACCCATGTATACGAACACCGGCTTTTGGAGTTCACTCGACGGACGCTCGACACGTGTAAAGAGATTCGTATCAACACCCAGCGGCCACACCGAAACATGCGCGAAGCCATGTGCCTGGAGCGTTTCGCGCAGATGCTCGGTCACGACCATCGTGGCCGAGGCCGGCTTGTGGAACCAGCGCAAAAAAGCATACGCAGCACCGGTGAGCGCCGTGCCGATACGCGCTTCCAAATGCAATTGAAAATGCGTGTGGTAGGAGGTCGTAAACGGGATGCCACGCGCGATGCAGACCGAACGCGCCGCGAGCCCCAGCGGCCCTTCGGTCGCGATGTGCACGTACTCGGGCGCCTCCTTGGCAATCATGCGGCCAACCGTGCGTTTCGGAAAGAGCGACCACGCAATCTCGCGATAGAACGGCATGGGCACACTGCGAAATTGCGACGGCTCGACAAGCGTGACAGTAAACCCCCGCGCCTCAAGAAGCGGCATCAGCGTGGCAAAAACCCGCACGACGCCGTTAACCTGCGGGTACCACGCATCGGTCACCAGGAGTATCTTTTTCATACGGTACGCTCAGTATAGACGATTGCCCCGCGGAATCCACATGTCGCTTCGATGAATTAGATGTACTATAGAGGTATGCTACGGAGTTTGTCCGCCTTCTTCAAACCGATCAGCGGGACGAGGGAACATCGCGTCGAGGTGCTCCTCTCGAGTCTCGCGTTCTTCGCCAGCCTCATCGCCAACTATTACGGGAGCGTCTACGCGGCCCTGCGCGTGAGCAACCCCGTGACCGACATCGTCCTCTCGAACACCCGCCCTTATGACGTTGACATAGCATTCGTCTATGGCGCACTCCTCCTCATCATCTTCAGCGCAGTACTCCTTATCACCCACCCCAAGAAGATCCCCTTCGCGCTCTATACGCTCTCGATCTTTTGGTTTACGCGCGCGATCTTCATCTCGCTCACGCACCTGGCACCCTTCCCGACCCACACGCCGATTAACTTCACCAGCGACTTCGGCATCTTCCTGAGCAAAATGTTCTTCGGCGACTCGCTGTTCTTCTCGGGCCACACCGGGACACCCTTCCTGATGGCGCTCCTGTTTTGGGAGACGAAGTCACTGCGCTACATCTTCCTCGGTTGGTCGGTCTTCTTCGGCGTGGTCGTACTCTTGGGTCACATTCACTACACCATCGATGTTCTTTCGGCATTCTTCATTACCTACGGCGTATATGATATAGCGAAGTGGCTGTTCCCGACCGAATACGAGCTCTTCAAGTCGGCCAAAACGCTCGACGAGTAGCCGTTCTTTCGTAATCTGAAATCGAATCTGAAGTTTCTTCCTTAAATCTTCATGTAACTTTTTTATACTTGAAGGCGTCAGAATACATGGGCGTGGTCGAAGCATTAGTCAGCGCAGATTAGTAACGTACATACGTCATATGCACCTACTCATAGTCGAAGACGAGGAAAAGTTGGCCAAGGCCCTGAAGAAGGGTCTTGAGAGCAAGGGATTCGCGGTCGACTGGCTCTCGGATAGCGAAAAAGCACGCAACCGCATTTTGCTGTATCGCAACGAGTACGATCTCATCCTGCTTGACCTCATGCTGCCGGGGATCGACGGCGCCGCGATCACCGACAGCGTCCGCAAAGAGGGCGTCTCGACCCCCATCATCATTTTGACGGGCCGAAACGAGACCGAACACAAGGTCGACCTCCTCAACAAGGGCGCCGACGACTACATCGTCAAGCCGTTCTCCTTCGAGGAGCTGCTGGCCCGGATCAGCTCGGTCCTGCGCCGACCCTCGACCACCACTCCCGTCACCTTGCGCGTGGGCGACATCGAGATGGAGACCGCGACCCGCGTCGTGCGCAAGAACAACAAAGAGATACCCTTGACCCTCAAGGAGTTTTCGCTGCTCGAGTGCTTCATGCGCGAGCCGGGCGTGGTACTTACCCGAGAGAAGCTCTTTGACCACGTCTGGGACTTCAACTCGCTCTCGTGGAGCAACGTGCTCGATGTCCACATGAAGAATCTCCGCAAGAAGCTGGGGAGCGACGAGGACGGCGAACCGCCCCTGTTTGAAACGGTGCGCGGCGTCGGTTACCGACTTATGGGCGAGGTCCGCACCTAACCCGATCGACACACCCTATACGCACTAACCCATCCTAGCCAGGTACATGCTCATACTGCTAGCCGAGGAGGTCGCCCCCACAGAGGACGCGGCCTCCTCGGCGCGTCTGGGTGTCCGCTCGACCCCTGCCGCGATGTTTTCCACTGCACGGTGTTGTTTTGTGGCATACGATTCGCAAATTCATCGTATACTTATGGCACATGGAAGGTCTCGCCTATCATACTATCGACAAGCGCCCGTGGGGTAACTTCGAGCAGTTTACCCACAACGAGCAAACGACGGTGAAGATCATCACCGTGGATGCCCTCGCAAAACTGAGCCTGCAGACGCACGACCGCCGCGGGGAGTTTTGGCGCATCATCTCGGGCTCGGGCATCGCCACGGTCGGCCAGGAGCAGCATAACGCCAAGACGGGCGACTCGTTCTTCATCCCCACGCACGCACAGCACCGCATGGAGGCGGGCCCCGAGGGCGTCGTCTTCATGGAGATAGCCTTCGGCGAGTTCGACGAGAACGACATTATCCGTATCGAGGATGCGTATGGTCGATCTTAGTTTCGCGAACGTGCCCGGATGGTTATTCGTCGTACTCGGCTTCTTCCTCGCCGCGTTGGTGTTTTTGCTGTGGCGCTACCTGCGCATCGTACCGGAGGGGAAAGAGGGGTCGCGTCTGTCGCTGAAGCGCCTGCCGCACAACCCGATCCTCGGCCCCATCGCCAAGCATTGGTGGGAGTCGGAGGCCGTGTTCAATCCCGCCGCCTTCTGCGAGGATGGCATCGTGCACCTCTTCTACCGAGCCATGGGGCACGACGGCATCTCGCGCATCGGCTACGCCTCGAGTAAAGATGGTATCCACTTCGACGAGCGTCTTCCCTACCCGGTCTATGACCAAGGGCCGGGTTTTCAAGTCAACAAAGTAAACGGCAAGACCGAGCGCAAATACCAGCAACTTTCGTACAACACGCAAGAGTACGCCTCGGGCGGCGGCTGGGGCGGCTGCGAAGATCCGCGCGCGGTCAAAATCGACAACAAGATGTACATGTCCTTTACCATCTTCGAAGGCTGGGAGTCGATTCGACTCGCCGTGACGTCACTCCTCATGGACGACCTCAAGATGCTCAACTGGAAGTGGGCACCGCACATCAAAATGTCGCCTCTCAAAGAGACCCACAAGAACTGGGTGCTCTTTCCCGAGAAGATCGACGGCAAGTTCGCCATTCTTCACGCCCTTACACCCAACCTCGCGATTGAGTACGTCGATACGCTCGAAGAGCTCCATACCAATCCGCTCAAGAGCAACAACAAGCGCGGCGGCCGTAAGGGCGAGTGGGATGCATTCGTGCGCGGTGCAGCATCGCCCCCGGTCAAGACCGAGTACGGCTGGCTCCTCTTCTACCACGGAATGGATCCGGCAACCCCCGCGGTCGGCTATAAGGTGGGTGTCATGTTGCTCGACCTTGCCGACCCCACGAAGGTGCTCTACCGCTCGTCCTACCCCGTGCTAGAGCCGACCGAGTGGTACGAAAACGACTGGAAGCCAGGCGTCGTGTACGCAAGCGGCGCAACCATCGTGGGCGATGACCTCTTTATCTACTACGGCGGCGGCGACAAGTACATTGCGGCGGCCAAAGCCAACCTGAAGGACTTCATCCGTAAATTGCAGCGCAACGAGCACGCCGTCCTCGAGCCTATTCGCGCATGATTAACCAATAACGCAACCCGTATGTACATCATCCGACGCGCACCCAATAACCCGCTCCTCTCGCCCATTGCCGATCGCCAATGGGAGGCACGCGCGAGTTTCAATGGCTGCCCCGTCAAGCGCGGCAACGTCACACACCTCCTCTACCGCGCGCTCGGGCGACCCGACCCGCTCATGTCGCCGGGCGGCCTCTCGACCATCGGCAAGGCGATTTCAATCAACGGCGAGCGCTTCCACGATCGCAAGCAGTTTATCGTGCCTGAGGAGCCGTGGGAGAAATACGGCTGTGAGGATCCACGTGTCACCTACTTCGAGGGCCAGTACATCATCTTTTATACGGCACTCGGCGGCATGCCCTTTGGGCCCAACAACATCAAGGTTGCGGCGGCATTCTCGACCGACCTCGAACACGTCACCGAGAAACACCTCATCACGCCGTTTAACGCCAAGGCGATGACCATCTTCCCCGAACGCATCAACGGCAAAATCACCGTGATGTTCAGCGCACACACCGATGAGCCACCCGCCCACATGGTGATTGCCCAGTGCAAGAAACTCGAGGATCTCTGGGACATCACTTTTTGGGAGAAATGGCACGCCGACTTCGACAGCCACATCCTCAACCCGCTGCGCTCCGACCACGATCACGTCGAGGTGGGCGCACCGCCGATCAAGACCAAAGACGGCTGGCTCGTCGTCTACTCGTATATCGAGAACTACTTCAGCGACAGCAAGGTCTTCGGCATCGAAGCGCTCCTTTTGGACCTCAATGACCCGATGAAGATCATCGGGCGCACGCGCGGCCCCATCATGACACCCGAAGAGAACTACGAGCACTTCGGCATCGTGCCCGAGATTGTCTTCCCCTCCGGCGCCCTGCTCGAGAAGAACCGCCTCGACATCTACTACGGCGCGGCCGACACGGTGTGTGCCAAGGCGTCGCTCAACGTGCAAGATCTTTTGAACGCGATGATTCCCGAGCGCCACAGCGGCCTCGTCGTGCGCGCCAAAGAGAACCCCATTCTCAAACCATTGCAAGAGCACGCCTGGGAGAAACGCGCCGTCTTTAACGCGGGCGTCGTCGACCTCGACGGCACGATCCACATCCTCTACCGCGCCATGGGCGACGACAATACCTCGGTCATCGGCTACGCGGGCACGAAGAACGGCGTCAAAATCACCGAGCGTTCGCCCGAGCCTGCCTACGTGCCGCGCGAGGATTTCGAGATAAAAAAAGGCGACGCCAACGGTAACTCCGGCTGCGAGGATCCGCGTCTTACGGTCATCGGCGACACCGTGTACATGGCCTACACCGCCTACGACGGCGTCCATGCGCCGCGCGCCGCACTGACCTCGATCTCGAAGACCGACTTCTTGGCGAAGAAATGGAGCAAATGGAGCAAGGCGCAGCTCGTGACGCCTGACGACTATGACGACAAGGACGCGTGCCTCGTCGAAGAGAAAATCGGCGGCCAGTACATGTTCCTCCACCGCATCAGCCCGCAGTTGTGCGCCGACCTCATCAACACGCTCGACTTCAAGAAGAACCGCGTCAATCGTTGCATCGAAATCATGGGCCCGCGCCCGGGTAGTTGGGATAGCAAAAAGATCGGCATCGCGGGACCTCCAATCAAGACCGAAAAGGGTTGGCTCCTCATCTACCATGGCGTCTCCAAGCACAAGACGTACCGACTCGGCGCGGCGCTGCTCGACCTCGACAACCCGTCGATCGTGCTCTCGCGCGCCGTCGACCCGATTCTTGAGCCGGTCGACGACTTCGAGAAAAACGGCATCATCCCCAACGCCATCTTCTCGTGCGGCATCGTCAATCGTGCCGGGACGCTCTACATCTACTACGGTGGCGCCGACACGGTCATGTGCGTGGCAAAGATGTCGCTCGCCAAATTGCTCAAAATCCTCACGCCTGATAACCTGTAACTATCATGGTACCCAAACTGCTTGCCTTCGATTTAGACGACACGCTCGCCGAAAGCAAGCAGCCCCTTACCGATGAGATGGCGCACGCCTTTTCGAGTGTGCTCGATCACATCCCACTGGCCGTCATGACGGGCGGTGCCTTCCCGCAGCTCAAAAAGCAGTTCCTCTCGAATTTGCCGGGGCAATCGAAGCTCGACCATCTCTACCTCTTCCCGACCAGCGCCGCGCAGTGCTACACCTACAAAGACGGAGACTGGCGACTCCAGTACGACCACTCACTCACGGCCGATGAAAAGGCCGCCATCCTCGCTGCGTTCGACGAATCGCTCAAAGAAGTCGGCCTCGCAGAGTTGCCGCATGAAGTGTGGGGCGACCGTATCGAGGACCGCGTGGGACAGATCACCTTCTCGGGATTAGGGCAATTCGCGCCGGTTCCCGCCAAACGCGCCTGGGACCCCGACAAGAAGAAGCGCGACGCACTGCGCGAGGCGCTTTCAAAACGACTTCCGAAAGACTTCTCGATCAAGACCGGCGGGTCGACTTCGGTCGACATCACGCGCGAGGGTATCAGCAAAGCCTACGGCATCACGCAGCTTTCGGAGCTGACCGGGATTCCCGTTCGTGACATGCTCTACGTCGGCGACGCGCTCCAAGACGGTGGCAACGACGCGGTGGTCAAAGAGACCGGCGTCCCCACCTTCGCGGTAAAAAATCCCGATGACACCGTGGTCTTGCTGAAAAAAACCTGGGCCGAATTTCACATCGATGACCATGTGAGCAAGAAGTTTCTCCCCCTCGTCGTCACGGCGCTCGCGGTCGCAATACTGGGCGCTGGCACGATCGGCATCATCATTTCTGCCGAGCCCTC
Organism: Candidatus Adlerbacteria bacterium; assembly: GCA_903884345.1. Lineage (GTDB taxonomy): Bacteria > Patescibacteriota > Minisyncoccia > Phycocordibacterales > SBAW01 > GWA1-54-10. Next base: position 17,313 of record CAISEE010000005.1, read on the forward strand.
GCCCGAGACCATCGTCAAAGAGACCTCGCAGCAGCACGCCGCACCCGCGCCGATACTGAAAAAAGGGTACCGCTAAACATCTGCGTCGCTGCGTAGGTAGCAATATGGCCGAGCGAAAATCTGTTTCGCTCGGCCACTGACGAACCGCGTATCATCGTTTGCGGAGAGGTTCCGTAAAGGCGATACCGATGAACACGATGAGCCAAAAGATGATGTACAGTGCCATGAACGGCGCGGCGCACGGCCCCAGCATTTTCTCGAATCTCGACGGCGGCGGCTCGGTGCCCAACATCGCTCGAAGCAATCCGCCTGCACCAGCCGCGACACCAGCAGAACTCACCATTCCCGCATCCCTCCTTCGTGAAGTGAGACTATTCCCACCACAACATACCCACACCAAAGTACAGTGAAAATGAAGACGCGTCAAACGTTGCCGTTCAATATCATTTAAGACTCTTCTCGACCGTGTACTCGCCTACTTTCGTGCGCAAAATGTGGAGCGCGAGTGCGGGGGTGCCGAGGAAGTTGCCCAGGCCGTGGGCTATGGAGCGAGCGTACGTGCCGCTGGAACAGGAAATTTTAATGGTCGCGCAGCGAAACTCGCGGTCACCGTTAATGCTAAGGTAGCGGCGCCAGGTGCGCACGATCTCGTCTTGGCGAAAGTCGCCGTTGACCTTCTCGATGGTCGTCTCGATGTAGGAGAGCAAATCCGACTCGGTGATTTTGTAGACGCCCTCGAGCGTGATGTCATAGACGGTGACGGTCTTGCTCGGCAAGACGATGGTGCCCAGCATGTTCGAGCGAGCCCATTCGAAGAGCGACTTACCTTCGACGGTTTTGGACGAGAATGGCGGGTACTCTTGCGAGACGGTACCGCGAAACTCGTTGAGCCCTTTCTCGATCATGCGCTTGGTGATTGCCTCGTCCTCGCCGGTCTCCATGACGCGGCCCAAGAGGTCGTAGGTATCGGTGGCAAAGCCAAAGAGAACGTCGAGCGTGTACTCTTTGCTCATGTCGAGGTAGGCCTCGCGCATCTTGTTGGCCGAACCCACCAAGGTAATAAGGACGCCCTCGGCCATAGGGTCGAGCCGTCCGGCGTACGAGAGAACCTCGCGGGCGTACTCCTGCTGTTGCTCGCGCAGGCGGTCGAGGCGCTCACGCGGTGTCTCGCCCAGCTGCTTGTACAAATTGAGCACCTTTCCTCCGGTGGTTCGCGGCTTGTGTGGGGTCTCGTTTTTGATATCGTCCATAGGCATCGGGTTAGTGAACTCTGACAGTATTTCTGTTAGAATACCCTGTAATAGCACTATGAGCAAAAAAGAAAAACTATCGGTTGAGCCATATAAAGGAGTTCGCGATTTCTTCCCAGAGGATCAGGCATTATTGACGTACCTGTTCGAGACGTACCGCCGTGTGGCCAACCGCTACGGCTACGTCGAGTACCACGCGTCGATCCTCGAGCCCTCCGAGCTCTACAAGAGCAAGGGCGCCGAGAACGAGGAGATGGTCAACGAGCAGACGTATTCCTTCACCGACCGCGGCGGCCGTGAGGTGACGCTGCGCCCCGAGATGACCCCGACCGTCGCGCGCCTCGTGGCCGCACGCCGTCGCGACCTTGGCTTCCCGCTGCGCCTCTTCTCGATCCCTAACGTCTTTCGCTACGAGCGCCCTCAGCGCGGCCGCTTGCGCGAGCACTGGCAGCTCAATGTCGATTTGTTCGGTTCGCCGTCGCTTTCGGCTGATGCCGAGATTATCTCGGTCGCGCACGCGCTCATGAAGGCCTTCGGCGCCGAAGAGAAAGACTTCCAAATCCGCATCGGCAGCCGCACCTTCCTCAACTCACTTACCGGCAAACTCGCACTTGATGCCGAAAACGGCAAGAAGCTGATTAACCTGCTCGACCGCCGCGGCAAGATGTCGGGCGCCGAATTTGCCGCGGGGCTCAAAGACCTTGGCGTGCCCGAGGACACCTTCGTCAATATCCATGCCCCGGGGGACGCGCGCGAGGTCATCAATCTGCTCAACAACCTCGGCATCACCAACGCGGTCTTTGACCCGTCGATCGTGCGAGGCTTCGACTACTACACCGGACTCGTCTTCGAGGTCTTCGACACGCACCCCGACAACAATCGCGCACTCTTCGGCGGCGGCCGCTACGAGAACCTTACGACGCTCTTTGACGACGAGGCGGTCTCGGGTGTCGGATTCGGGATGGGCGACGTCACCATGAAGGACTTCCTCGAGGTGCGCGGCCTGCTCCCCACCTACGAGTCGCCCATCACCGTCTACCTCGCCGTTGCCTCCGAAGAGGTCTCACCGCAGGCCTTGGCCATCGCCGAGGAATTGCGTGGCGAAGGCGTCAACGCGGCGGTGGACTTCGGCGATAAAAAGCTCGCCGACCAGATCAAGGCTGCGGCAAAGCACTCGATCCCCTACCTCATCGTCGTCGGCGAGGACGAAATCGCCGCAGGACAGTTTACTGTGCGCGACCTTAAAACCGGTACGGAAGAACTGCTCGACCGCGAGGCATTACCGTCATTCTTCACTTCCAAATAATCCCATCATGCGACGCATCATCTTCGACATCGAGACTCGCGGCGAGACCGTGGGCAGCCCCAACTTTCTCAACCAAGAGATGACCATCTGCTGCATCCACGACTCCAAGACCAACAAGTACTCGAGCTACACCATGGATCAGTTGCCCGCGCTCTGGGCCATCCTCGAGCGCGCCGACTTGCTCGTGGGCTACAACTCCGACCACTTCGACATCCCGATTCTCAACAAGTACTACCCCGGTGACCTCACGAAAATAAAGAGTATCGACTTGCTCAAAGAAGTTCGCGAAGTGCTGGGCCGCAGACTGAAGATGGACAACCTCGCCGAGGCGACCTTGGGTCGCGGCAAAACCAGCAACGGCATGCAGGCCGTCACCTGGTGGAACGAGGGTAAGTACGACCTCGTACGCGAGTACTGCATCGCCGACGTCGAAATCACCAAAGACCTCTACGAGTACGCCAAGAAAAATAAATCGCTCAAATACAAAGATTTCGACGGCGTTCGCGAAGTGAAGTTAAACCCGTCCAAGTGGGAAAAAATCGAGGACGCCCCGCTCATGACCCACACCCTGCCGTTTTAATTTTCGGGCTCTCGTGGCTATTTCGACACGCAAACAGAAAACCCACCGAAGCGGGTTCCCCGCAGTCGATGGGCGTTATTCGTTAGCACGTGAGGGTGAGCAAAGAGAAGCAGGGCTAACAACCAGGCCGCCTTCAACCGGCTCGACATACACACAAAGAAGCCATGGAGGCCCAGAAGAAAAACCGAGAGTATGCAGGCATGCCCGCCCGCGCCCGGCGCAGAATGCCCCGTAGAGCTCTTTCAGAAACGCCGTTACCGCATCGCGGTCTCCACTTGCCCTGATGACAAACCCATAGCGTGCCCAGGCGCACTCGAGGTCTGGTTCGTTCCACACACCTCTTGCAAAGCGACTCCTTTCCGACAGGCAATGGTCACGAAGCCCTCGTTCGTCTAGTTCGGGTGGATTCGGCTCAATCGCGTCGGGAATAAAGTGACCCGGCCAATAGACTAAATACGTTGATTCCGGAAACTCGTAGAGGCGGAGCCCCCGAGAGTCTACACGGCCTCCTTCAAACTCAATGCCAGATTCGTGATCCGACGTGCCGCTAAACCCAAGCGAGATTCCCAAAATGGGACTCTGCTCGCTTCTTCGAAGCAGTCTCATGAAGTGATCACTGCGCCGCATGTTGCTCCCTTTCTACTTCAGATGGTAAAGGACATTCATTGCTATATAAGCACACATTGCAACGTCCGTCAATTAAAACACGCGCTTTTTCTCTTTTGCTCGCTTCATGCAAACTGCGGTACAATGGCGGGACAGTTATTGTAATTAACATTTAGTATGAAAAGCCAATACGTACTCCCCATTACTATCGTGGTCGCGGGTTTGCTCGTCGCGGGGGCGGTGTTCTTCGTGGGCAAGACCAATCATCCGTCGACCGACAGCACGGCGCCGGCTCGCCTCACGGTGCGCCCCTATGACCCGGCAGTCGATCACATTTTGGGCAACCCCAACGCGCCGGTCAAAGTGATCGAGTACGCAGACCTCGAGTGCCCGTTTTGTAAGACCTTCGAGACGACGATGCACCAGGTGATGGATTACTACGGCGCCTCGGGTAAGGTCGCCTGGATCTATCGCCCGTTCCCGCTCGCGCAGATTCACTCCAAGGCGCCAGAAGAGGCAGCCGCCGCGGAATGTGCCGCACAACAAGGGGGCGACGCCGCGTACTACAAGTACATCGACCTCGTCTACCAGACGACGCCGGGCGAGAACAACCTCGACCTCGCACAACTCCCCGTCATGGCGCAGAAGGTCGGCCTCGACGTGCCGAAATTCAACCAGTGTCTCGCCGCCGGTACGGCAACGAAGAAGGTGCAGGACAGCTACAACGAGGCGATCGGCCTCGGCGCACAGGGCACGCCGTTTACATTGATCTCGGTCGGGGCCGACGCGGTTTCGCTCCAGGGTGCGCAGCCGTACGATTCGATGCGCGCCGCTATCGACGCCGTGCTTTCGCAGATGCCGGGCGCTTCGGCGACTTCCTCGACGACAACGTCGGGACAGTAAATTCGCGCAGCGCGCAGTAGCGACACTTCTTGTCGTCGCAGCGCCTCTCGACGAAGGCAAGCGTCCAAATTTCCTTAGCCACACGATTGATGAGCGCACGAAGTTCGTGCGCTTCTTCGTTGGTGGGCTCGAAGGCCTCGCGCCAAATCTTTCCCTTCTCGTCGGGCTCGATGAACTCGATCGCGGCCGCGCGCACGTGCCACTTCCCGCCCTCGAACAAATCGAGGAGCAGTTTATAAAACACCAACTGTCGTTTGTAGTCGCCCCACTCCTCGACCTTCTCTTTGCCTGCGATCGCAGCGCGCGTCTTTCGCTTGCCCGTCTTGTAGTCGGTTACCGCCACACCGTCGTCCAAGAATTCCATCTTGTCGAGATCGCCGCGCAGACGCAAACGCGGGAGTCGGTCGATGTCGGTCGGCAAAAATACGGTGAGCTTGTACTCGTTGACGATGGAGCGGCCCCAAACCTTGCTCCACTGCGCGTAGTAGGCCCGCAGCGACTTCTCGCCCTTCTTCTGCGACTCCGCATACTCGGCGACGCTCATCGACGCCTCAAGGAGCGCTCGGCGAAAGCGCTCGACCAGGCCGTCGGCGCCCGGATCCTCGCCCTCCTTCCAGCGCTCAAAGAAGTCGTGGAGCGCGCGGTGCATGGCGGTGCCGTACTCGAGCCCCTTCTCGTGCGCCTCGGGTAAGCGCACCAGGTTTCGATAAAAATAGCGCCACGGGCAGCTGAGGTAGTTGTTGAGCGCCGTGACCGAGAGCCCTTGCTCGGCAAAGAGTTCCTGCACGAGCGTTCGATCGAGCGCATGCCGCACGGGCGTGCGACCGGGGTTAAACGCGGGCACCATCTCGCCTTTCTCCTCGGTTGTGGTGAGGTCCGGCCCCAGCTCCTCGACGAACTGCGACGGGAGCGCCGGCGTGCCCGACTCACTCTCGCGTGCGAGCGTGATGGTGAGTGCCACTTTGGCGCGCGTGAGTGCCACATAAAAGAGTCGGCGCTCGTCGCTTTGCTCATCCTCGTCGACCGCAGGCGTGGGGCGCGCGATGACGGGTGAAAAGAAGTCGCGTACGGTGCGATTGCCCCAGTGGCCGTCGTTGGCGAAAATCACATACACGTGCTCGAACTCCAGCCCCTTGGCGCGGTGCGCCGTCATGAGTCGCACGCCACCCCGCTCGCTCTGTGAGCGCGGGAGCGACAGCGACAGGCGGTACTCCTCCAAGAGCTCGAGATGCGCCAAAAAATCGGCGAGCGAGGCATCGCGATTCGATGTTTTGAGCGAGCGCGCCTCGCGAAACAGCGCGTTAATGGCGGCCAGTTTTTCCTCGGGGTGCTGGCTTTGCAAGAGTGACGCGATGAGTCCCGACTCCTCGGCGATCGAGTCGAGCGCCTCGAGCAGACCGTCGTTTTCGGCGACGCGCTTCCAGCGCTCGAGTTTTTTGGCGAAGTTGACGAAAGCAATCGGCCGCTCGATTTTGTATGCCAGTAATTTTTTCTTATCGACCAGCGCCAGGTACAAATCGCCGCGCGCCTTCGAGAGAAATCGTGCCACACTCAAGGGCGGCAGTCCGATGAAGTCGACGTGGAGCGCGGGCGCCAGTGCGATGTCGCTGCCGTACTCGGCCACGGCCGTAAGCAGCGCCACGAACTTGCGCACCACCGTGTCGCCCAGCACGTTTTGATCCGACTCGATGACGTAGGGCACGCGCTTGCGGGCGAGCGCTGCGGCGATGGGCTGCGAGTCGCGGTTAGTGCGAAACAATACGGCGATGTCGCGCGGGGCCACCCCTTCTTTGATGAGTCGCGTCGCCTCCTCGGCCACAAATGCGCACTCGTCGTCGGGCTTGGGGAGCGAGACCACCTGAATCTTCCCGCCCGTCCCGTTGCCGCGTGCCAACAGTGGGATGCGCGGGATCTCGGCATGCGCGGGGGCGTGCGTCATAAGCTCGTGCGCACCATCCAAAATCCGTTGCGTAGAGCGATAATTCTCACGCAGCGCAATGACGGTCGCATTGGGGTAGCGGCGTTTGAAAAACAAAAAGTTGTCCAGCGACGCCCCTTGAAAGCGAAAGATTGCTTGCTTCTCATCTCCCACCACGAAGAGGTTCGGCTCACCATGAAAGCTCGCCAGGAGTTCGAGCAATCGGTTTTGGCTTTCGTTGGCGTCTTGATGCTCATCGGCCAAGACGTACTGACATTCCTCTTGCAGTGTCAGCAGCAAATCGGCGTCGCGCTCGAAAGCGCGGATGACCTCGAGCAACATATCCTCGTAGTCGTAGAGGTGCAGCGTCGCCAACTCCTCTTCGTAGCGTCGATAGAGCTGCAGGAGTTCGCCGTCGCGGTCTAATTTTTTCTGCTGCTGCGCGTACTTGCCCTTCATCGCGCCCTTGTGCGCACCCTTCTCGTGGTAGAGATCGTCGATCGATTGAAAATTTCGCAGGCGAAGATCGAGCAGCTCTTTGAATTTCTCGGGTGAGATGTTCTCGCGCTTGAGCTCGCCGATTTTTTGCGAGAGCGACGGTACGTAGAAGTACGGGTCGCCGAACGGTTTGAGAAATTCCAAATCGGCCTCGGCGACCAAGCGCTGGATGAGCGACATGCGCTCGACGTCGGTCATGGCACGCGAGCCCACGATGCGCGGGAAGGAATCCGGGAAGCGCCCGATGACCTCGTTGGCGAATCCGTGAAAGGTATGGATGCGCACGCGGTACCCCGGTGCGCCCACGATGTCGACGAGACGGCGGCGCATGGTAAAGGTCGCCGACTCGGTAAAGGTCAGCGCCAAAATCGCATCCGGCGGCGTGTCGGTCTTGCCCAAAATATTGGCCACGCGCAGGGTCAGAATTTGGGTCTTGCCCGTCCCCGGCCCCGCTATGACCATGACCGGCCCTTCGATGGTGTCGACCGCCTTCTTTTGCTCGGGATTGAGCTTTCGGTACAACTGCGAGAATTTTTGCGCGCTCATTGAAACAGTATACCAGTGTGTAAAAGTCCCCTTGTCAGAAAGCGGGACCAGGCGTAGGCTGGCTCAGGTTAATAGACTTCACACCTTCCACAGTCGGGAATCGCCCAATGCCGAAGCCTAATTCAGTTCTTATCGTCTTCAAAGCGCCCCCACCGCGTGTACCAAAGATTTTACACGAAGAGGTCGGGCGCATGTTCCCGCGCAAGAATATTCCGCTGATTACCGGGACCAGGTACCTGACCCTACCGCAGGATCAGGACCCGCTCAGTGCCTTGATTCATGCGTGGCATATGCCGCAAGGGCTCGGCCGGACGTTCATGCATGACGTGCCGAAGGCGCTTGCGCAATGTGAACTCGTACTCGTTGAAGCGTTAGGCTTGTCGGTGTTCGCAGAAATCGCGCACAACCTTCCCGCCGACGCACCCGACCGGGAGGAGACACTTTCCCGATTGTTGGTTGTGCACCAGGCATTGGTGCAAGCCTACATGCAAGAGGCCAAGATAGCGGCGAAGATTGTCTATCTGGTCTTCGGGACGCGAGCAAAGTCTGAAGCGTACTATAACCAGTATCTGGGAGTGCTCGGACAAAAAATGCACCGCGTTCCGTCCCATGAATCCGATCTCGATATCGCACGATTCGCGGCTGCAGTCATCGGTGATATCGCGCACGAACACGGCATTCACAACAACACCTCTCGGCTGCACGTAGCAGCGTAGATGCACCCCGCCGCCGGACCTGAACTTTGGTCCGGCGGTTCTTCTTTTTCTCTCCACAATCCCCAATCGGTCATATTTTGCTTCGCGAATCGACCCGTGGTATCCTTCAACATTGTGCTACTTCAGCACGAATACATTCATACATGTTGCACCTATTTTCCAAGATTTTCCGTGTAAACGCGTCTGTTTCCCGAACGACACCGACACACCACGATTCCGCATACATCGCAATGGGTACCCAAGTGCGCCAAAAGGTCGGCGCCTTTTTCGGGGGGTCACTCGCCATTCGCGTCGTGACGGCAGGCTCCACCAACGCCTGCGAGCAAGAGCTGATCGCGCTGGGGAACGCCTACTACGACGTCGAGCGCTTCGGCGTCCACTTCGTGGCCTCACCCCGCCATGCCGACATGATCATCGTGACGGGCCCGGTCTCGCGCAACATGGTGGCGGGCCTCACCGCGACCTACAATGCGGCACCCAACCCCAAGGTGGTCGTGGCTCTGGGTGATGACGCCATCGACGGCGGCATATACCGCGGATCCTACGCGGTTATGGATGGCGTCCACACCATAGTCCCGGTCCACTACTCGATCCCCGGCAACCCGCCGTCGCCGACGACCATCCTCGCCTCGCTTTTGGACATCCTCAAAGACATCGAAACAAACGGCATCCCCACACTCGCATGATTACCCTACTACTTTCATCAACCGGCTTCTTCGGCTTTCTCTCGCTGTTCCTGGTGGGCGCCCTCGGCTCGCTCCTGTGCATGCGCCGCGACGCGCTGGCCAACTACGTAGGCAACAGCTTCGCAGCATTGGGCTCCTTGGGCGCACTCGTCTTCTCGTTCGTGGCGCTCACCTCGGGTCGCGCACCGACCTTCACGCTTCCCGCCGCACTCCCGTGGCTCAATTTTTCGATACATATCGACCCGCTCTCGGCGTTCTTCATGATGGTCATCTCGCTCATCAGCGTCTTCTGCTCGATCTACGCCTTGGGCTACGTGCGCCACTTCTACGGCACCTACAACATCGGCAGCCTCGGCTTCTTCTTTAATGTCTTCATCGCGAGCACGCTCTTGGTCGCATCGGCACACAACGCACTGCTCTTCCTCATCGTGTGGGAGCTGATGGCACTCTCGTCGTTCTTCCTCGTCATCTACGAACACAAGCAGAAGGAGAACGTCGAGGCGGGCTACCTCTACTTCATCATGACGCACACCGGGACGGCGTTCATCCTGATGTCGTTCCTGCTCCTCTTTCGCGCGACGGGCTCGTTCGACTTTGACACCATCCGCGCCAGCGGTGCCATGATCTCGCCGCTTATGGCGAGCCTCATCTTCGTCTCGGCGCTGATCGGCTTCGGCATCAAGACCGGCATCATCCCGCTTCACATTTGGCTCCCGAGCGCCCACCCGGCGGCACCGTCGCATGTCTCGGCCGTAATGTCGGGCGTCATGATTAAGACCGGCATCTACATGTTGGTGCGCATCGGTTTTGACCTCCTGCCGCACACACAGCTGTGGTGGGGATTCCTCGTCATTACCCTCGGCGCGGTCTCGTCGATCTTCGGTGTCCTCTACGCCCTGGCCGAGCACGACATCAAGCGCCTGCTCGCCTACCACTCGATCGAGAACATCGGCATCATCTTCCTCGGGCTGGGCAGTGCACTCGTCTTCGCGGCGCTCAATCAGCCGACGCTGGCGCTGTTGGGCCTCGTCGCGGCACTCTTTCACACGCTCAACCACGCCATCTTCAAGGCGCTCCTCTTCTTGGCCGGTGGCGCCGCAGTCGGTCAAGTCCACACGCGCAACATCGAGCGCTACGGCGGACTCATCCGCTTCATGCCGGTCACGGCGCTGTGCTTCCTTATCGGCGCCATGGCCATTTCGGGACTGCCGCCCTTCAACGGATTCTTCAGCGAGTGGCTGACCTTCCAGGCGCTTTTCGTCGGCGCCGCGCTGTCGCTCCCGACCAAGATGCTCTTCGTCGTCGCGATCGCGGCTCTCGCCTACACCGGCGGGCTCGCGGCTGCCTGCTTCGTCAAAGCCTTCGGTGCGATCTTCTTGGCGCGCCCCCGCAGCGAAGCGGTCTCGCACGCGGTCGAAGCCACCTTCCCCATGCAATTTGCGATGGCGATGCTCGCCAGCCTCACCGTGATCGTCGGCTTCTGCGCGGGCAAAATCTCGCTCATGTTGGCGGGTGTCGCCACGAGCATGCAGGCGCTTTCGGGCGCCGCGCTGCCGGGCCACTTTATCCTTGCCGAGGTCAGCGTTCGCGAAGGGTTCGCGACCCTCTCGATGCCGGCAGTCCTCGCGGTCTTGCTCATGGCGCTCGGCGCAATCGGCCTCCTGACCGCCATCCTCTCGCGCAAGCAGTGCGTCACGACGGGCCCCACCTGGGATTGCGGCACGGCGCTCACCCCGCGCATGGAGATCACCGCGACCGGCTTCTCGCATTCGATCATCGTGGTCTTGCGGAGCGTCCTGCGCCCGACCCGTCAATCGGCGGTCGAGTACCACGATGCCGCACTGCGCTATTTCCCCAAGTCGCGCAGCGTGCACTTCGCGACACCCGACGTCTTCCTGGCACTCTACCGCCCGATCTCGCGCGGCATGACGCGCCTGTCGGCCGACGTGCGTCGCATCCAAAACGGCAACGTCAACGCCTACATCCTCTACATCGCCCTGACCCTCCTCATCTTGTTGTTTATCCTCGCTTGGTAAAATCGTTATGCACATCACGCTACTTTGGATCCTACAAATCGTCTTCATCCCGGCTCTTTCGCCGTTTGCGATCGGCCTCACGCGGCTCATCAAGGCGAAGTTTCAAAATCGCAAAGGCGCCTCACCGCTGCAACCCTACCGCGACCTCTGGAAGCTCTTTCATAAAGACGAGGTCGTGAGCGAGGACGCGTCGTGGATATTCGCCTTCGCGCCCTACGTCGTCTTCGGCGTCACCCTGGCAATCGGCGCCATGATACCGCTCGTCTCGACAGTGCTCGTAACCGGCCTCGCCGGCGACTTCCTCGTCATCGTCTATCTCGTCGCGCTCGGGACCTTTTGGCTCGCGCTGGCAGGCATGGACACCGGGAGCGCCTTCGGCGGCTTCGGCTCCTCGCGCGAGATGATGGTCGCCGCCTTCACCGAAGGCGGGCTCGTCCTCTCGCTCCTCACCCTCGTCCTCCTCGCCGGCACCACGAACCTCACTGGTGTCGCAGCCGCCGTCGCGGGGCTCCCTTTCGCCGACGTCGCCTCGGTGACACTGGCGGGCGTCGCCTTCGTCATCGCGATGCTCGCCGAGACCTCGCGTTACCCCTTCGACAACCCCGCGACGCACCTCGAGCTCACGATGATCCACGAGGCGATGATCCTCGAGTACTCGGGCAAGCGCCTGGCGCTCATGGAGTGGGCGGCTGCCAACAAGTACCTCATTTTCATCTCGCTCGGCACAACGCTCTTCTTCCCCTGGGGCATGGCACACACGCTTGGTACTGGGGCGATCGCACTGAGCGTCGCGATACTGCTTCTCAAAGACGCGCTGCTGTGCGCCGCGATCGCCACGCTCGAATCGTCCATCGCCAAACTGCGCATCTTCCGCCTGCCTGACCTCCTCTTTACCGCCTGCATCCTCGGATTAATCGCTATCGGACTCATCGCCTAGGTATGCAACACCTCATCCTCCAACTCACCCTCATCCTCGAGTTCGCGATTTTCGCGTCGGTGGTCTTCATGCACCTCGTCAAGAAGAATGCGACCACGATCCATTTATACACGCTCCAGTCGGCGGCGACCGCGGCACTGCTCCTCATCGCCGCACTGCGCCACCTCTCACCCATGCTCCTTCTGGCGGTCACGGCGACGGTCATCGTCAAAGTCTGCCTCACGCCGTACTTCTTGGCCCGCCTCATCGATACCCATCAGCTGAAATTCTCGACCAGCACCTACCTCAACAGCCCGCTGACGCTCCTCATCCTCGCAGGGTTCGTCGCCTTCGCGCACAGCCCGTTCTTCGCGCCGCTCGTCGCGCTGTCGCAGGGCAATCCGACACTCGTCCTCATCTCGATCGCGACACTCCTCGGCTCGCTCTTCCTCCTCATCAATCGTAAAGGCGCAATCTCGCAGATTTTGGGCATCATCTCGATTGAGAACAGCATCGTCACCTTCGCACTCTTCTCGGGGCTCGAGCAGAGCCCGGCGCTCGAGCTCGGCATCGCCTTCGACATGCTGATCTGGGTGTTGGTCGCCGCACTCTTCACCTCGATGCTCTACCGCCAGTTCGGCACCATCGACGTCACCACTATGAGAAAGCTCACCGATTCACCACAATGAACATGCTCGCACTCCTATTCGCAACACCGCTCGCCGCGGCCATCCTTTCGATTATCGCGCGCAAGCAGCGCATGATCACGCTCGTTGCCGTGGTCGCAACGGCGCTCGAGGTCGTGCTCGCGCTCCTCATCTCGGCCAAGACCGCGTCGGGCAGCGTCGTCGCCCTCACCGGCAGCTTCGCCGCCCCGGCGCTTAGTTGCATCGTCCTGGTGACGATCGCCGTGACCGGATTCTTTTGCGCGCTCTACTCGTCGGGCTACTTCGCGGTCGAGGTCGCCAAAGGGATCGTCGGCTTCCGCCGCGTGCGTCAGTACTTCGCGCTCGTGCACCTCTTCCTTTTGGCGATGTTCGTGGCGACCCTCACTACCGCGCCCATGATCATGTGGATCGCAATCGAGCTCACGACGCTCGTCACCGCCTTTCTCGTGAGCTTCTACAACAAGCCGTCGGCGATCGAGGCCGCATGGAAATACCTCATCATCAACTCGGTGGGGTTGCTCCTGGGATTCCTCGGGACGCTCCTTTTCTTTACCTGCCTTTCGGATGCCGGCACCGCACTCGTCACCTGGGACACGCTGCGCGCCGCCGCCTCGCACCTAAACCCCTCGATCGCCAAAATCAGTTTCGTTCTCGTCCTCATCGGCTATGGCACCAAGGTCGGTTTCGTCCCGATGCATACCTGGAAGCCCGACGTCTACAGCAAAGTCCCGACCCCCGTCGCGATGCTCTTTTCGGGCCCGCTCGTCAACGTCGCCCTCTTGGCACTCCTGCAGTTTAAAATCATCACCGACGCGGCGATCGGCTCGGCGTTTACCGGCCGCATGCTCATCGTCTTCGGGTTGGCCTCGGTGCTCCTGGCCGCCTGCGTCATCTTCACACAGTGGAACTTCAAGCGCCTCTTCGCCTACTCGGGCATCGAGCACGCCGGCATCATGGCACTGGGCTTCGGCTTCGGCGGCATCGGCACCTTCGCGGCGATCCTCCACATGCTCTACCACACGCTCGCCAAGTCGGTCCTCTTTACCGCCACGGGCAACGTCTTTTTGAAGTACAGCTCGACTAAAATCGAGCGCGTGCGCGGCATGCTCACCACGCTCCCCGCGACCACGATCGTCTTCATCGCCGGATTCTTGGCGACCGTCGGCCTGCCACCCTTCGGCATTTTCTTCACCGAGTTCTACATCGTGGCTGCCGGCATCGGGGCGCACCCCATCGCCACCGCGGGCCTCATCCTCTCGCTCGCGGTCGTCTTCATCGGCTTCCTTAAACAGGCGATGCGCATGACCTTCGGCGCACCACCCAAGGGCGTGAGCGCGGGCGAAGGCAGCTACGCCACATTGCTCCCGCCGATGGTGCTCTTGGGGATTCTCTTCATCGCGAGCGTGTACCTCCCGTTTGGTGTCAAAGCATTTATCGAGACCGCAGCCGCATCACTCTAAATTTGTATGAGCATCAACGATATCATCACGACCTATCTCCCCGCGAACACCGAGTCGCACCTGCGCGGTAACGTCATCATCGTGCCCGTGACGACCGAGACGCTCCTTGCGCGAGCCACAGCACTCTACCGCGAGCACAAACTGCCCCTGAAACTCATCACCGTGCAAGACGACCGCGCGGCCTCGGGCACGTTCGCCATCCTCTACGTCTTCGGCATCCCGGGCGAGACGAACTTTCTTGCACTGCAACTCTCGACCACCGACGCCTTCCCGTCGCTCACACCAACAATCCACGAGGCGAGCCTCTACGAGCGCAAAATTCGCTCGCTCATGGGCCTCACCCCGACCGGCCACCCCAACCCGCAGTCGATCATCGTCCACGAAAACTGGCCCGCAGACGTCTTCCCCCTGCGCAAAGATTTCGCGTGGAATACGCGCCCCGAGACAGGCGGCACCACGTTTGAGTTTATGAAAGTCGGCGGCGAGGAGGGCATCTACGAACTCCCGGTGGGCCCCGTCCACGCCGGCATCATCGAGCCGGGACACTTTCGCTTTAACCTCGCGGGCGAAGAAATCCTCTTGCTCGAGCCGCGCCTGGGTTACTCGCACAAAGGCGTCGAGAAACTCTTCGAACATTTGCCGCTTGATAAAAAAGTGGCACTTTCGGAGCGCATCGCGGGAGACACGTCTTTCACCTACTCGCTCGCCTTCTGCCAGGCACTCGAATCACTCGCCGCAATCAGCGTCCCTGCGCGCGCACTGTACCTGCGCACCATCTACTCGGAGCTCGAGCGCCTCGCCAACCACTTCAGCGACATCGGTGCCATCATGACCGACACCGGCTTTAACTTCGGCGCCGCACAAGGTGCCCGCCTGCGCGAGCGCATCATGCGCCTGTGTGACGCGCTGACCGACAGCCGATTCCTTCGCGGCGTCAACCACCTTGGTGGTGTGACCCGCGACCTCAACGCAGAGACCTCGGCACACCTCAAAGCCGAGATCGAGGCGCTCCAAATTGATTTCAACGAAGTCATGGCAATCACCGAAGACAGCAGCACGCTCAAAAACCGCCTCGAAGACACCGGCGTCCTCGATGCCCAAATCGCCCGCGACCACGGCGTGACCGGCGTCGCCGCCCGCGCCTGCGGCATCGCGAGCGACTCCCGCGTCGAGCACCCCTATGCCGCCTACGGCGACCTCACCGTCGCCGTCGCAAGCGCCCCAACCTGCGACGTCATGGCACGCCTCCTGGTGCGCGTCCAAGAGACCCGCACGTCGATGGACCTCATCCTCGAAGCGCTCGCAAAACTCCCGAGCGGCCCTGTCAGTACAAAAGTCACCACTCCGATTTTTGCAAAAAGCAGCACCGCTGTCTCAATCACCGAGGGCTGGCGCGGCGACATCGTTTGCTTCGTCGCAACCGACGCGCACGGCACCATCACCCGCGTCGACATGCGCGACCCTTCCTTCCTCAACTGGCCACTGGTCGGTGAAGCCGGCAAAGGCAACATGGTCCCCGACTTCCCCCTCATCAACAAAAGCTTCTCCCTCTCCTACACCGGCGGGGATATGTAATTATTCGACTCGCGCGCGAGTCGCACGGCGTTTGTGGAAGCAGTGAAAATGGACGCCCGTTGTCAGCGTGAGTGTCGTTCCAAGCAATATGGCGAGGCCAAAATACAGCACGACAACGGCGACTGCTTCAGCGAGCCAATAGTTGCCGACGAAGGTCCAGCGCCACACGGAGTAGTAGTGATTGACCAGCTCGTAGATTACCGCGAGCGCCACCACCCAACCATACAGTCTTGCGAGTCGCTCGGCGCGCAGGAGTGAGACAGTCGCGATCATGAGCCCGTAGGAGAGCGCGCCGTTTACGACAAGAAAGACCGGCTGAAACCCGAGCCGGTAGTCGAACACGCCGAAATATTTCCCCACCAACAGGTCAAACGAGATGCCGAAGAGCACACCGAGTGCCATACTTTGCAGCAACAACCGTTTCGTCACCGACTTCAGCCCGCGCTTTTTATACGCGACGATCAGTAAGAAAAGAAACTGCGCGGCGATGACGATGCAAAAATTCGACCAGTCCCCCATAGCGAAAGTATAGCACCACAAAAAATGCGGCCCCGAATCCAGGATTCGGGGCCATTGCATTACCATCTACGTTTGAAACCGTGCACTGCGGACATGGCAACGGGTCGCGCGACGTTCGGCTTTTGTGTCCGAGCGCCCTCTATGCAGTCCCGGAGCACGCGACCTGCAACGATTGCGACCATCACCGTCGTGCCGGTCCCGATCGCCCACCACAACCTCGCGCCTTCCGAGATGTCGACCTTGCTGAGGAGCCTGTTGTGCCACTCGGCAGCGGCGAACGGCGCCCACAACAGTAGGGCGAAGCCGAAAAGCATCATAGCTTTGAGCACAAGCCCGAGCCCTTGCTCATAAAGGCGTCGTTGCCCACCGCTCGCGTACGCAATCCCAAAAAGAAGGAGTTCGATGAGAGTGTACCCAACCACCATGACCGGGCCATAGTGGTCTTGCACGAGCCACTCGACGAGGCCGCTCATCTGCCCATCTTGTAGAAACGCTGACATTATCGCTACTCCCTGCAGTTGTGGCGCGTCGCGCCATGTTTCATCTGGCTGCTATCATGCCACCAAATGCGCCAATTGTCCACTGCAGCCTCGACACAGTCAGCGCGGCAACTACCGACGCGCGTCTGCCGGTGAAACGCTCGCGAACACCCGTCGCGCAACGTCGCCCAGCAGCCACGAGCCAATATACACAAGACTCGTCTGCACGGACGCGTCTCGCGCAGCCACGTTGACCGCGTCAATCGGGCCGAACACAATCATTGACGCCGAGCAAACAACGAGAGGAAAGAGCGCCGCACAGGCGGCAAGAATATGCAGCACGTCAGTCGTCGATCGACGCGCACGTGCCGGTTTGTAAAAGAACGACCCGGGCAATTCAAGGAGCCCAAGCATCGCATAGACCGTGTGCCACCCAAGAACCATCTGCATGTAAGACCCCCTATTTATTCTGCCCCGTCGCGTCGAGACCCCCTCAACGCAAGAACGCCACCGTTCATGGTGGCATTCAAGCGTGTCGTTTATGTGAATATGCTGAAATGTTTCTTTACCGACGCGCAGCAATGAAACTACTTATTGCATTGGCGCTATCCTACGAGACACTTTTCTTACTGTGAACACGGTGCTTGTGTTCCGAATCAATTAGCTTTTCTGGAATAGCATCACCACCCACAACGTCTTGACTTTCTTCTTTGTCATGCCGCTGAAATATTGCCGCATAGCAATCACGCAGAGCAGAACCGAACGGCTCGCGTGAACCCAGCGTCTGTAATACTGAGTCAATATCATCTACGAGGTCGTTGGCTCGGTTAGGTTCATACACGAAACTTTGGTCGTTCCCTCTCCTTGCTACTTTACGGCGCATCGCAAAAAGTGCGTTCTTGACCGCTTGTTCTTTAGCGTGCTGTTTGTACCACTGAAAAATCAGTAAGAGCGACAGAACAACTCCAAAGGTAGGCGACCCAAGCAAATCTATAACATCCTTTAGCATCCTACTTTTCGTTATTGGACTCCAGTACCTCCATCGCTTCGATCAGCAACTTCTTAAGCGCCGCTGTCAGCGGCAATTTCGAGGTAACTTTTAAAGACCAGTTCTTGCCTGTGTCTGTAAACACGTAATCCTTGACCTCAACGTCAACAACCGCTACGTCTAGCACGGGCGCCACCTGTTTGTCATCAACTAAAGTAACGCCTGCCTGCTTTACCTCAGACAAATCGACATCCCCGATTAATACACCATTGACGAGAAGTCCGGCGAACTCCATTGTAATTTTAAAGTCCTCCGCAACCGTCTTCGACACCTTTGCACTAACTCCTTTGCGGATGAGAAGGTTCGCCAATTGCGTCGGCAGCGCTTGCCCCGCAAACTGCTGTACCAGATCCTTATACAGCTTGGGCATTTTCGCAGATTCGGCGATAGCGACTGTTCTGTCCGTATCAGATAACGGGTGGTTAATCCGTTCTGCTAGCTCGCTTTGAGAGTACGTGTTCCCGTATCTGTTCAGTAGCCCAAAATGTACCAAGGTTGCAATTTTTGTTGCAGCGGCACCAGAAACACCTTTATGGCCGAGCGCGATACAAGCCTCCTCTCTACCGTAAGGCCCTTTGCCTAAAGCATTGCGAAGCACACTGGCATTTTCGACCGCCTGAAGTAATGCGTTTCCCGGATATGCCACACTTCGTTCCTTCTTTTTCAACTCTGTGTCCATAAATGTAGTCTCTGGCTTAATGGGAAAATGTGAGGCTGTTTTGCCACACCATGGCCCAACCACAACGCAACAGCTACAATCAAGGTATGACTACAAAAAAAGTGTCCCAGGTGTGCGTCTGTGCGCACCAAAAAGAATGGCAATTTTAGAG
>CAISEE010000006.1 GCA_903884345.1 Candidatus Adlerbacteria bacterium
CTCTAAAATTGCCATTCTTTTTGGTGCGCACAGACGCACACCTGGGACACTTTTTTTGTAGTCATACCTTGATTGTAGCTGTTGCGTTGTGGTTGGGCCATGGTGTGGCAAAACAGCCTCACATTTTCCCATTAAGCCTCAATTTCCAAAAAAAGAACAGATCAGTATTGCAAAAATCCTCGGAGACCTCGATCAAAAAATCGAGCTCAATCGGAAGATGAACAAAACCCTAGAGGAAATGGGCCAGGCGCTTTTCAAGCACTATTTCATCGACAATCCAGAGGCAAAGGGGTGGGAGCAGCGAAGTTTAGGAGAATTTTTCCCAGTTAAAACAGGCAAAAAGGATGCCAACTTTTCTACAGCAACAGGACAATATCCGTTTTTCACTTGCTCGCAAAGTTCATTGAGAGCACCGGATTATTCGTTTGACGGGGCGGCGTTGTTGCTAGCAGGTAATGGTGATTTCAACTTGAAATACTACAGAGGTAAATTTGAAGCATATCAAAGGACATATGTTTTGATTCCAACCAATGAAAAGTTTTTGGGCTTTCTCTATTTTTTAATGTCTCGTTTCTTATCAGACATAACGAGCGGACACCAAGGTTCTGTAATCAATTTCATCACGAAAGGCATGATTGAGAACTTTTCACTGCTCTTACCCAACAACGAACATCTCGATGAGCTTGCAAGACGTTTTGAGCAACTGACCCTAAATATTGAGGCGAATTCTTGTCAGGTTGATGCCCTAACTGCGATTCGTGACGCACTACTTCCACGATTGATGTCTGGGAAAATTGACGTTAACTGATATGGAAACAAATTTCACCAACAAAGAGATGTCCGAAAGTAGGGACGGGGAGTATACAAAAAAATATCTGACTGATACCCTTTATGCCCGATCGTTTCGCAACGATTCAGGGAAGTACTTTTCAGTTGTGTCGAAGTATGACGATGGAACTCCAAGAGAGGTGGATGCTGAATTTGCCTTTCAAAGACTAAAGGTTAGGTTCACATTCATCAAACAACACAAAGACATAAATCAAGTTCTGATTACGAAGTATAAATACAATAGGAATAAGGAATGGGTATGGGACCAAACAGAAGGGATAGATTTAACATGGATCTCTTTTGAAAAAATACTTGGGCTTATAAAGTTTCTTTCAGAATTAGATTTGGTGAGCATAAGTGATGGGAGAATTAAGCTTGCGGGTGATACTGCACCTCAGTTTGACGCCGACACAGAAAAGATATTTAAAACTCTTGTTGCTACTGATAAGGGCAAGCAAATTGTAGCGGGTTTATATGATTCCGGATATTTAACTTCTGGGTTAGATATTCCAGACCTTATCAAACGTGGTTTGTCTCAGACTAAAATCGATGAGAAACTTTTGGCAATTAGTGCTTTTGAAACCCTAATCGAAAAACCTAATGTTAAAGAGGTCTCAGAAATACAGACATTTTTGAAACACAATCCATGGATTTTTGGTCCAGAATATAAAGGTCTTGATTTTAGAGACGCTGGTTTTGCTGGCAACCCAGATGGTCGCTTACAGAGAATCGATGGCCTCTCAGATATTCTTGAGGTGAAATTGCCAAGCGAAGAGTTGCTTCGTGCGGACGACAAAGGAAGACAGTTCGTGTCTCCGAAACTTGCAGAATCATTAGGGCAACTTACGGGCTATTTGGAGTACTACTACAGTGAATATCGTCTCGAGAGAGACGATATTTCTGGAGAAGAAAGGCAGGATGATTTTTATGGAAAGTACTATAAACCAAAAGGTATTCTCCTGATAGGTAGGCGGGGTAAAGAAATGGTAAATTCACATAAGCAGACAATTTCAGCAGAACCAAAAAACATGCGTCGGCTTATGTCATATTTCCATTGGATAGAGGTGCTTACCTACGATGATTTGATTGAACGGGCAAGGAATGGTTTAGTAAACTTGACTGCAAAGTAATACGACCGAAAACCATCCTGAAACAGTTAAGTTGCTAGGTTTGTATACATCTATTCCCTAAATGTATACAAACCTATACACTTTGTATACATTCAAGAAAATTATGACCGAAAACCACATTGAACAAGCCGCGTTGGAGATACTGAAAGAACTCGGTTACGAGGTGCTTTTTGGACCAGATATTGGACCAGTATCTGCGGGTGGGTCGGGGGAGCGCGAGCGGTATCAGGATGTGGTGTTGGTCGGTCGGCTGCGAGCGGCAGTCGAGCGGCTCAACCCAGGGCTGCCCGAGGCGGCTCGTGAGGAGGTGGTGCGCAAGGTTGTTCGTGAGAGCACGCCTGATGCTATTTTTGATAACCGGCAATTTCACCTGTTGCTTGTTGATGGGGTCGATGTTGAGTATCGCCACGAGGATGGCGAATTACGCACCGAAAAGGCGCGATTGATTGATGTTGATGATGTTCGCAACAACGACTTTGTGGCGGTGAATCAATTCAGTGTGTCGCACTCCTCGCCTACAAATGGCGATTACACTCGCCGGCCCGACGTTGTTTTGTTTATAAACGGGTTACCGCTGGTGGTGCTCGAGCTCAAGAACGCGGTCGACGAACGCGCGACGCTCGAGAATGCCTACAATCAGCTGCAAACATACAAGCTGCAAATCCCGCAGTTGTTTCGCTTTAACGAACTGCTGATTATTACCGACGGGATTGACGCCCGCATGGGGACGATTACGAGCGGGTGGGATCGTTTACCGAATGGAAGACGATTGATGGCGAGGAGGAGTTAAAGTGTGTCCCGATGCTTGAGGTGATGTTGCGTGGGTTGTGTGCGCCCGATCGTATTGTCGATGTGGTGAACAGTTTTATTGTGTTCGAGAAAACGGCCGAGCAGACATACGTCAAGAAGGTTGCGGCCTACCATCAGTACTGGGCGGTCAACAAAGCGCTTGCCTCGACGCTCGCGGCGATTACTGAAAAGCATGATGGCAAGGCGGGTGTCGTGTGGCACACGCAAGGCTCGGGCAAATCGCTTTCGATGGTGTTTTATACGGGCAAGGTTGTTGGCAATACGAAGCTCAAAAATCCGACCATTGTTGTTATAACTGACCGCAATGACCTCGACGATCAGCTGTCCGAAACCTTCGGCAATTGCATCGATTTGTTGCGTCAGACGCCAGTGCAAGCAAAAACTCGATACGAGCTGCGCGAGCTGCTTGCTCGAGAGTCGGGTGGCGTTATTTTTGCAACAATTCAAAAGTTTACGCCGGGCGAGGACGAAGACATGATGCCACTGTTGTCCGAGCGCGAGAATATTATTGTGATGGCCGACGAGGCGCATCGCTCGCAGTACGGGCTTACAGCGAAAATCGAGACAAAGGACGGCGAAGCACACACGGTCTATGGCTATGCCAAGCACTTGCGCGATGCAATCCCGAACGCAAGTTACATAGGATTTACGGGCACACCGATTGATGCTGCCGATCACTCGACCCGTGCAGTGTTTGGTGACTACGTTGATATTTATGATATTCAGCAGGCGGTGAAAGATAGGGCAACTGTGCCTCTCTACTACGAGTCGCGGTTAGTTGACCTTGCCATCGATACTGAGATGAAGGCGCAGATCGACGCCGATTTCGAGACCCTTACCGAGGGTGAAGAGTTGAGTCAAAAAGACGAACTTGCGGCAAAGTGGACGCAGCTTGAGGCTATTGTCGGTAATGAAAAGCGCGTTGCGCATATTGCCAAGGATATTGTTGAACATTTCGAAAATCGCCTAACTGCACTCGACGGTAAAGGCATGATTGTGTGTATGAGTCGCAGCATTTGTGTCGAGCTATACGACGCAATTATTGCGCTGCGCCCACAGTGGCATAGCGATGATGATACACAAGGATTCTTAAAGGTGATTATGACCGGCTCGGCAAGTGACCCGGCAGTATGGCAGCAACATATCCGCACCAAAGAAAAGCGAAAAGCGCTCGCAAAGTTCGTGCGCAAGGCCGAGACTCCGGTTAAGTTGGTTATCGTCCGCGACATGTGGCTCACTGGTTTTGACGCGCCGAGCATGCACACGATGTATCTCGACAAGCCAATGAAAGGGCACAACCTTATGCAGGCGATTGCTCGCGTCAACCGTGTCTTCGGCGACAAGCCGGGTGGTTTGGTGGTCGACTATCTTGGCGTTGCGGCAGCGCTTCGTGACGCGCTCCAGACCTATACGCAAAGTGGCGGTGAAGGGAGGCCGACCTTGAGCGTTGCCGAGGCGATTGCAGAGATGAAGGAAAAGCTCGAAATCGTCCGCGCATTGTTCCATGGATTCGACTACTTGAAATATTTTACACTTGGCGCGGGTGAACAGATGCAGATGATTCTCGATGCCGAGGAACATATCCTGTCGAAAGAAGATGGCGAGCGACGCCTGGCGCAGTATGTCACTGAACTGGGACTCAAGTTTGCGCTTGCAATGCCGAGCGCAGAGGCGATTGCCGTTCGCGAAGAAATTGCGTTCTTTCAGGCAATCAAGGCGCGCCTCGCAAAAGTGACGGGTAAGAGCATGTCTGATAAAGACTACGAAAATGCCATTCGGCAGATTGTCGATAAAGCGATTGCACCTGCGGGCATTGTAGATATTTTTGCTGCCGCAGGGCTCGAGAAGCCCGAGCTCGATTTGCTAAGCGATGAGTTTATGGCCGAGATTCGTGGCATGAAGCGAAAGCACCTTGCACTCGAAGCGCTTAAGCAAATTCTTAATGAAGAAATAAAGGTTAAATTTGCTTCGAACGTGGTCAAGCAGCGGCGCTTTTCTGAGTTGTTGATGCAGGCTCTCAAAAAATATAAAAATAAAAGTATAGAAGCGGCACAAATTATCGAGGAGCTTATTGCAATCGCCAAGGAGATGCAGGCCGACGCAGCGCAAAATGCAGCGCTCGATATGACTAGCGACGAGGTGGCGTTTTACGACGCCCTTGTCATGAACGGCAGTGCGCGTGAGGTGCTTGGCGATGATAAGCTGCGTGATTTGGCCCGTGTGTTGGTAAAGCGGGTGAGAAGTAATATTTCTATCGATTGGTTGATTCGTGAGCCAGCGCGCGCTCGTTTGCGAGTCGAGGTTAAGAAACTCCTTCGTGAATATGGCTACCCACCCGATGCTGAAAAGATAGCGACCGAACTCGTGCTCGAACAAACCGAGCGTTTCGTTGAGCATGGTGAAGTTGTTTCGCAATAGTGCAGTATACTGGCGCAATGAACACTTTTGTTACTACGATTGAGATTTGGGTTATCGTATTCTTCGCATTTTTCGGTGTTATCGGGTTGATTAAATACAAGCTTGGGTCGCGCGACAAGGAAGAGGGTGAAGAATTGTCGATGTACGAGCGTAAGCCGTATTTGATGGATACGAACTCGGAGTTTGCGCTATATAAAATTTTGGTCGAGTTGTTCGGCGAGCAGTATTTCATATTTCCGCAGATTAACTACAGCCACCTGATTAAGGTTAAAGCAGAAGTTGCAAACGAGCGCATGTACCGCAGTCGCATTGATCGAAAGTCTGCGGACTTCGTTTTCTGCGACAAAGAGCACGTGGTTCCTAAACTTATTATCGAGCTCGACGGGTATGTGCACGCGTATCCCAGCAAGCAGCGACGGGATGCGTTTATTAATGAAATCACTAAGGTTGCGGATTTACCGATTTTGCATTTACCGACGACACATTTTGACAAGGAAGTAATTCGAGCGGCGATTGCTGAAAAACTGACACCTCAGTCGACCCTCTAATTCTCCTGCTATACTAATAGCCATATGGACGACGAAACACAGGTGTATCGGATTATCGAGCAGCTCGAGGAGGCGAATCGGCATTTGGCGCGGCAAAACTCGGTGCGGCATAGTTTCTTTGTGGGGGTCGTCTACGGGGTCGGGTTCTTCATCGGGTCGGCGATTTTGGCGACCATCATGTTGGGGCTCGTGGCACCGTATTTAAAAAACGGCTGGGTCGGGCGCTCCTACGAGACGGGGGCGACGCTTCGCAAATAGCCTGCGCATTTTATAGGGTAGAATAGGTGCAATGGCTCGTGTCGCACTTCCCGAATCGAGGCTTCGTGCCCGCAGGCGCAAACAGCGGATACTCGTCGGCTGGTTTGCTGTTGCGGGCGTCATTGTCGTGGTTGGCGGATTAATAGCGCTCACGTGGGCGCCCTTCTTACGTGTGACGGGGGTCGATGTGTCGGGCTCGGGCGCGGTGCCGGTGGCGGCGATATCCGAGGTGGCGCTGCATGACCTGTCGGGCACCTACCTGCACATCTTCCCGCATGCCGACATTTTGATGTACCCAAAGCAGGCGATCGAGGGAGACTTACTCGCGCGATTCCCGACGCTCAAGACGGTCGACGTGCATGCCGAGAATTTTCATACCGTCGCAGTCGCGGTGACCGAGCAGGTGCCGGCGGCGCTGTGGTGCGGCTCGGTTGTGGCGTCGACCTCGGTGTGCTCGTTTATGAACGCCGACGGGCTGGTGTATGCGCCGACCGACGGGGCGGGCGAGGGATCGTTTCAAAAATATTACGGTGACCTGTCGACCTCTACCATGCCCGCGCAGTACCTGACTCCCGATTCGATGCATGCGCTGTCGGCCTTGGTCGCGACCCTGGGGCAAAAATTGAATGATACGCCGGTCGTGGCGACCTGGGTCGACGAGAATGCCGACGTGCACCTCACCTTTGCGAGCGGGTTCACACTTTTGTTTGCCGATGCACAAAGCGGTGGTGAGCTGATGGATCGGCTCAACCTGGTCTTGGGTGCCGCGCCCTTTAGCTCGCACAAGGTCGGCGACTTCGAGTACCTCGACGTGCGCTTTGGCGACAAGATTTACTACAAGCTCAAAACGAAGTAAGGTTCGGGTATGCAGGGATTTTGGGAGAAGCTGCCGAAACCATTTTTCGCGGTCGCGCCGATGGCCAACGTCACCGATGCGGCCTTTCGGCGTATGTTTGCCAAGTACGGCAAGCCCGACGTCATGTGGACCGAGTTCGTCTCGGCCGACGGGTTGGTAAAAAGGAACCGCGAGGTCTTGGTGCGCGACTTGGCCTATACCGAGGGCGAGCGGCCGATCGTGGCGCAGTTTTTTACCGCCACCCCCGCCTCGATGGAGGAGGCGGCGCGTCTGGCCGAAGAACTCGGGTTCGACGGCATCGACATCAACATGGGCTGCCCCGACCGCTCGGTCGAAAAGCAGGGTGCGGGGGCTAAGCTCATGCTCAAACCCGACCTGGCGCTCGAGATTATCGCAGCCGCCAAGCGCGGCGCGCCCAACACACCGATTTCGGTCAAGACGCGCCTGGGGTACAACAAAGATATTCTCGAGACGTGGCTGCCGATTCTTTTGTCGGCCGAGCCCGCGGCAATAACGGTGCACGCACGCACGCGAAAAGAAATGTCACTCGTCCCGGCGCGTTGGGAGAGGGTCAAACGCGCGGTCGAGATCCGCAACGAGGTGGGGAGCAAGACACTCATCTTAGGCAACGGCGACGTGCGCGACTTGGCTGACGCCCACGCCAAGGCAGCCGAGTCGGGTGCCGATGCTGTCATGATTGGGCGCGCCATTTTTGGGAAGCCGTGGTTTTTTGCGGGGGCGGCGGAAAGTCGGTTGCTTCCTGTACGCGATTTTTCTGCTGAAAAATCGCTCAGTCCTCGCGCCGTCGCGCTGCGGGGCCAGGAATCAACCGACTTTCCGCCTGAAGCGAAGGAGAAAGTTCTTGAGCAAATGGTCTGGCCCGAAGGCGGCCTCAAAGCCGCCGAGGGAGAACCGAGGACCTTTGCGAAAGAAGCTTTCTCCGAAGCGCTCCCGCTCGAAACACGCCTTCGCATCGCGGTCGAGCACGCGAAGCTCTACGAAGAGCTGCTTGGCGACATCAAGAGCTTCGCGATGATGAAGAAGCATTTCAAGGCATACGTCGAAGGCTTCCCGGGCGCGCGCGAGCTTCGTGCCGAACTGATGGAAACATCGTCGGCGGCCGAGGTCGAACAAATCATCGAGCGCTTTTTGGCGGTGCGCTATACTTAAGTCATGAACGAACTTGTACACGCCGATATTTTCTTCTTCATCACCTCGGTCGCAGTGGTGGTGGTGAGTATCGGGATGCTCATTGCGCTCTATTTTATTATTCAAATTGTGCGAGATGTGCGGGCGATTGTGGCAAAGCTGCGCAAAGCGGGCGACGACCTCGAGCGCGATCTCACCGAGCTGCGTGCCCAGGTTCGAAACGAGGGTGGCAAGGTCAAGACACTGTTTGAGGCAGGGGTCGCGTTTCTCTCGCACCGGTTACGCACACGCACTCGGCGAAAAAAAACCGAGGATGCGGTATAATTTTTGCTGCAGGGCGATAGTAATTATTTAATACGTTAAGCTAAACAGAATGGCAACGAAAAAAGACTCAGGTGTTGATCTCGGATTGGTAGCAGGAGCTGTAGCGGCAGCAGCAGCGGCAGCCTCGGCTGCGGCAGGTGCGTATTGGTTTTATGGAGCGAGCGACGCGCAGTTGCACCGCAAGGCGGCTCGCAGCTGGATGCTCCGCGCTCGCGCAGACGTCCTCGAGACCGTCGAGAAGACCGTCGAGAAACTCGGTGACATCGACAAGGCAACCTACCTCGCGATCGTCGATGAGGCAGTCAAAAAGTATTCCAACGTCCAGGGTGCGACCGAGAAGGAGCTCGTCTCGGTAGCCCGCGACCTTAAGGCCGCATGGGCGCACATGAACACCGCCCGCAAGAACAAGCTCAACCCGGCGCCGAAGGCCCCGGTCAAGAAGGCAAAGAAGAAGGTCGCAAAGCGCTAACCCCAGAGCCAAACTATTTTAAAAAGTCCCGCCCACACGGCGGGATTTTTTAATCTGGTATACTGTCTGTTATATGGAGACACCCGCCGAAACCAAAGCGCCGCTCGCCCTTTACCGCAAATATCGCCCGGGCCTTTTTGACGAGGTGCGAGGGCAGGAAGATGTTGTGGGCGTTTTGCGCGCGGCGGTTGCCAATGGCAAAATCGCGCATGCCTACCTTTTTGCGGGCGGGCGCGGCACGGGCAAGACCTCGATGGCACGCATCCTCGCGCACGCTCTGCACACCAGCGACCGCGACATCTACGAGATGGACGCCGCCAGCAACCGCGGCATCGACGAGATCCGCGAGCTGCGCGAGGGAGTCTCGACCTTGCCGTTTGAATCGCGCTACAAGTTCTACATCATCGACGAGGCACACGCGCTGACCCCGCAAGCCTGGGGCGCGCTCCTTAAAACTCTCGAAGAGCCGCCCGAGCACGTCGTCTTCGTGCTTGCCACGACCGAGCTCGACCGTGTGCCCGACACCATCATCTCGCGCTGCCAGACCTTTCGCTTCAAAAAACCGTCGCAAGAGATTTTGAAAAAATTGGTGCAGGATGTCGCCGCCAAAGAGGGTGCGACGCTCGCGCCCGCCGGGGCCGAGCTCATTGCCTTGATGGGGGATGGTGCCTTTCGCGACACTCTGGGCATTTTGCAAAAAGTGCTGACCCTGTCAGACGACCGCAACCTCACCGAAGACGAGGTGGCAAAAGTAGTCGGCGCCCCATCGTCCAAAATCGTCAACGACTTTCTCGAGGCGCTGTCGCAAAAGCAAATCGGCCCCGCCATCGAGGCATTTCATCGCGCACTCGCGCAGGGCTCCGAGGCGAAAGTCTTTGTGCTCCTTGCGGTCGCCAAAGTGCGCACGGTGTTGCTGCTCCGTTTTGCACCCGAACTTAAAAAGCAGCTCGCCGAGCAGTTGAGCGAGTCCGACCTCCCCTTCCTCGAGAATCTTGCCGGCCCCAAAGGTGTGGCAATCAACTCGGCACTCCTCACCGAGCTCCTCGCGACCCTCATCGATACTGCGCGCGCCCCCGTCCCCGCGCTCCCTCTCGAGCTAGCCCTCTACCGCGTCCTCGGCGGGGAATCTTCGCCCCTCATTCGCAAAGTCGCGTAAATTTGCTATTCTCAAAGGGTTCGAACGAATTACGGGATCGTCTAATGGTAGGACAGCGGCCTTTGAAGCCGTGAATCATGGTTCGAGTCCATGTCCCGTAGCAGAATAAGGTAAGATACAGACATGACAGAAGAACAACTGCAAAAGTTTTTGCATCTTGAAACCAGCCTCCACAAAAAAGAGGTACGAAATTCGCGTGAGCACGTGGATGCATTAATCGCGGACGATTTTGTAGAGTTTGGAAAGTCGGGCGGTGTTTTTCATAAACAAGATACGCTTGATGGTTTGGAAAGCGAACAATGTGATTTGCAGGTCGATGTATCTGATTTTGATGCAAAAGAACTTGCTTCAACCGTCACACTTGTTACGTACATGGCCTCGATGTTGGACTCGGATAAGAAAACGATTGTATCCACTCGCAGAAGTTCAATTTGGGTCGAGAGGAACGGAAAGTGGCAAATGGTATTTCATCAGGGCACAAAGTTATGAAAATAGCGATTTGTTGCAGCATGAAGCATAGGGGCCTGATTCGAGATGTCGTTGCAGCGCTAGCAAATGCGGGGCATGAGCCGCTGTTTCCGAATCTTGATCACCCGGGCGGCGACCTTACGCAAGACGAGAAGAAGCGGCTCGCGCTCGAACACTACGCGGCCATTGACGCGTCGGACGTAGTCTATTTTCTGACACCCGAGGGGTACATGGGCACGAGTTGCAAACTCGAACTCGGATACACGATTGCTGCAAAGAAAACAGTTTTCTTTTCGGAGCCAACCAACGACCAAGCGCTCGATTGTTATGTCAGCGCCTTTGTCGCAGTTGCCGATATCGAAACGTCGTCCATATTTACATAAAGTTCCAACTTCGGACCACAGCTCTAGCGTTGTTAAGAAATAAAAGGCCCCGGGTTTTGCCCCGGGGCTTTCTGGCTGGCGCGCTCCTTAGTCGTGAATCGTCCATTCTGCGATTGCACAGACGTCGACGTTGAAACGCTTCGCGGTCGATCCGTCGCTGAAGACGGCTTTGAGGTCATACCGGCAGTAGCCGGTGCCGTCGTTGATGTTGGCCATGACCCAGCTCCAGGGCTCCAAGACATTCGAGCCCAGCAGGTCTTCCTACCAGTCGTTGGTGCCCACGTTCGAGGCGTACAGCTCGGTCATGGTGTAGTTGGTACGATTGACAATCCGTACGTGTCTGTCATACGCGAAGCCGGTCGACGAGGCTGCCACGAACGCGGCCGCAGCGGCCGTCATTACCAAAAGCGATTTCCGCATGGTATTTCTCCGTAATCCAAAAAGTGCATGGGGACCTACCCGCGGGGGATTCTAGCAAAAAACATACGTAAGCGCTAGCATTCCCGCTTTGCCCCTCGATGAGATTATTGACATTGCATGTATACGGATGTTAAATGGCGGCGGACTTTGCTCACTGAATTAGGAGAGGTATAGATGAGACAAGTTGCGATTGATCCGAGGCTTAATGGGAAAATGTGAGGCTGTTTTGCCACACCATGGCCCAACCACAACGCAACAGCTACAATCAAGGTATGACTACAAAAAAAGTGTCCCAGGTGTGCGTCTGTGCGCACCAAAAAGAATGGCAATTTTAGAGGA
>CAISEE010000007.1 GCA_903884345.1 Candidatus Adlerbacteria bacterium
ACCAACTCACTCGATGGTTCGTTCAAGAAGGTGAAGCTTGCGGTTGCCGTGCATTCGGGGCTCACGCATGCGCGGCGGATGAAACTTATCACGACACTGCTTTCGCCGCCTGCATAGCCTCACATTTTCCCATTAAGCCTGTTTCGCGTCGAGACCAGCAATGGCTATGTGTACCGCTTCAGGACGCAGGACGGCAACATCGCGTCACTCGAGGTAAGCCTCAACGGTCGCCGGGTAGCTACCTACCCGATGGTGGCCATCATTTCCGGCGAGCTGCGCCAAGAAGGAACATTCGACTGGGAGTGCGAGGTGACGGGCCGCACGCGGCGATTCACATCGACCGACATCACGTCCATCCACCGCATTGGCGTCTAGCAAGGGAGTTCCCCATGTCTGTTGTCGTTAAAGGTCCCGTGCGGGACCCAGCACACTTCCAAGCTATTTGGCGGCTCATCACAGCCACCAAGGAATCGCTGGAGGCGGTGCAGGATTTACGACACGCGCCACTTCTTGAAGGACGCGCGGTACGAAGGCACGAAATCCTTCTCACGAACAACGACACGATAGTCGCTGCCATCGAGACAAGGTGTGCCGTCTATCTCGTGGTCTTTCTCGCAGACGAGGACATCGGCGTCCTGCTGCCGCTATGGACCGCTACAAATGGCCCCGTGAAAGCGGCTGCGGCAAGCGATGTTCGTCGTCCGACCAAGATCCGGCAAGATCTGCTGCGATTCTGCCTACTCGTCGACGGCGAGCACGCGAGCGACCTCATCCTCGACATCGAACGTCTCTGGCTCGTTTCGCCACTGGAGTCGCACACAACGAATACGTTGCTTGCGAAGTATCTATGCTGGAAAGACCACGGCTTCGGCGCGACCAACGACAACGAGAAAGCCGACGTCCTCCGTGACCACGCCTGACCACTCGAGACCCGATGCCACACCAGGCACCGGGTCTCTCTACATTTAAGACGAACAAACGCCCCGAGTGGGGCGTTTTTCTGTGCGAAGGACCGACCTTTGCGAGCGACGACGTGCTACTGCGACATCGCGCGAAGCTGCTCCAAAAGGCGAGCCTCTTTATCCTCGAACGGTTTCATGGTCTTGCTGAGGCGGCGCTTCTCATCGGCAATAGAACCATCTGCGAGGGCTCCATGACCCTCCGCATACGCGTTGTCCAGCTCCAATTCTTTTGACTTCAACGGCTTGAGCGCATCTCGCACTTCCTTTAATTGTGCCGTGAGCGTCTCTATCGTCTCCACTGTCGCTGGTTTCTCCTTCTGCTTCCTACCGAACATTTCCATTCCGAATCCCATATAGCAACGTGTTAGCGATAATGAAGTAATCATACCACGCAAAAAGGCGCCCTATCGCAGGCGCCTCTTTGGTGCAAAGGTCGGTCCTTTGCACTTAGTAATCCATGTCGTCCATACCGCGCATGTCGCTGCCGCGGTCGCTTGGCTTCTCGTCCTTCGGCTCCTCGGCGACGAGGGCTTCGGTGGTGAGGAGTATGGCAGCGGCCGATGCGGCGCGCTCGAGGCCCGTGCGCGAGACTTTGACCGGGTCGATGATGCCGGCCAACAACATGTCGGCGACGACCTCATCCTTAACCGCATCATAGCCCGCGTTGCCTTTGCCGTTTTTAACCTTCTCGACGACGACGCCACCGTCGACGCCTGCGTTTGCGGCGATCTGGCGCAGCGGCTTCTCGAGTGCGGCAAGCACCACCTCGTAACCCACGCGCACCTCGGTGGTCATCGTGGCCTTGTGTTTGGCAAACGAGAGCGCGACCACCTGAGCGGCTTTAACGAGCGCGGTACCACCTCCGGCGACGATTCCCTCTTCAATCGCGGCCTTGGTGGCATTGACCGCGTCCTCGATCTTCAGTTTCAAATATTTCATCTCGGTTTCGGTCGCAGCACCCACGCGGATGACCGCGACACCACCGGTCAATTTGGCAAGCCGCTTCTCGAGATTCTCTTTATCGAACTTCGACGTAGCCGCCTCAAGCTGCCCGCGGATTTGTGCGACGCGCTGGTCGATTGCCTTCTTCTCGCCTTTGCCGCCCACAATGACGGTGCGATCTTTAGTCGCGATGACCTTGCCCGCGCGGCCGAGTTGCTCGAGTGCGACGTTTTCGAATTTGATGCCGGTGTCTTCGGTAATGACCTCGCCGCCCGTCATAGCTGCGATGTCCTGCAAAATTTCTTTCTTGCGGTCGCCATAGCCCGGCG
The DNA here is from genome assembly GCA_903884345.1 of Candidatus Adlerbacteria bacterium. Lineage (GTDB taxonomy): Bacteria > Patescibacteriota > Minisyncoccia > Phycocordibacterales > SBAW01 > GWA1-54-10. Next base: position 2,234 of record CAISEE010000007.1, read on the forward strand.
CTTTGACCGCGAGCACGTTGAAGGTGCCGCGCAGCTTGTTGACCACGAAGGTTGTGAGCGCGTCGCCATCGACGTCGTCGGCGATGATGACCAAATCTTTCTTGCCCGACTGCGCGACTTTCTCGAGGACGGGGAGAATCTCCTGAATTGAGCTGATTTTCTTGTCGGTAATGAGGACCAGCGGGTCTTTGTACGACGCCTCCATGCGTGAGGAGTCGGTGACCATGTATGCCGAGACGTAGCCGCGCTCAAACTCGAGACCTTCGACGACCTCCTTTTCGATGCCGAGCGACTGCGACTCCTCGACGGTCACGACGCCGTCTTTGCCGACTTCTTTAATCGTGTCGGCGATGATGGCACCGATTTCTTCGGACTCGGCCGAGATGGTCGCCACCTGGCGAATCTCGTCGTCGTTCTGAATCTTCTTGGCCGATGCCTTGAGTGCCGCGACCGCCTCGGCAGCCGCGCGCTCGATGCCGGCACGCACGCCCATGGCATTGAGCCCCGCCTCGGTGTGCTTCATACCTTCTTCGATGATGGCCTGGAGCAACACGACTGAGGTGGTCGTGCCGTCGCCCGCGATGTCATTGGTCTTGGTCGCGACTTCCTTCACGATCTCGGCGCCCATGTTCTCGAACTTATTGGAAAGGGTGATTTCTTTGGCAATCGACACACCGTCGTTGGTGATGGTCGGGCCGCCGTATCCTTTGTCGAGCGCCACATTGCGCCCGCGCGGGCCCAAGGTGACTTTGACCGTGTTGGCCGCCTTGTCGACGCCGATTTTAAGCGCCCGGCGCGCACGCTCGTTGAAAAGAATTTGTTTTGCCATATGAGTGTGAAAGGTTAACCGATAACGTTACTTAAGAATCGCAAGCACGCTGCTCTCGGGCAGGATGTAGTACTCGACGCTGCCGACTTTAATTTCATCGAAGCCATACTTCGAAAACATGATCTTGTCGCCGACCGACACCGCGACCGGGATAGCCTTGCCCTCGTCGTTCTTCTTGCCGGGGCCGACTGCAACGACGATACCCTGCTCGGGCTTCTCTTTCGCTGAATCAGGAATGATGATGCCGAACGCCGTAATTTTGCCGTCCGCATCGCCCTCAATCGGTTTGACGAGCACCCGATCGCCCAGCGGCTGAATCTTCGGTGCCACATCCTGAGCAACCTTCCCCACTGACAAATCCGCCGTCTTTTTTGTGTCTTTCATAGCTTGATTATGAATAGAATAAGCTAATAACGTTAAATTGTTGCACTAGACGCAATAACTATAGCTGACGCCACGAAAGGTGCAAGATAGTCACAGGAAAGATTCACGGCGACTTGAGCTTGACTTCCACTGATGTATGTGCTATACTCAATGTAGTCGGCATGGATATGCCTCACTCGAACCAAAGAGGTGTCGAATGAGGCTTAATGGGAAAATGTGAGGCTGTTTTGCCACACCATGGCCCAACCACAACGCAACAGCTACAATCAAGGTATGACTACAAAAAAAGTGTCCCAGGTGTGCGTCTGTGCGCACCA
>CAISEE010000008.1 GCA_903884345.1 Candidatus Adlerbacteria bacterium
CCGCCGTAGGGCGCCTGGTTGAGGTAGAGCTCCAAAATTTGTGCCTTGGAGTACATGCGCTCAAGCTTCAGCGACAAAATCCACTCCTCAATTTTTCGGGTGAAGGTCTGTTGGTTGGTCAGCACCGTGTTCTTAATGACCTGCTGGGTGAGGGTTGAGCCGCCTTGGGAGGCTGACATCGACGTGACGTCAGCCAGAATAGCGCGGGCGATTGCCACGAACTCGATGCCGTGGTGTTGGTAGAAGTTCGGATCCTCAATCGAGATGGTGGCGTTTTGGATGTTGGTCGAAATTTGATCCAGCGGCACAATAGTACGGTCGGTCGACCCATTGAGGTTGTAGAGCATCACCGTACCGGTGCGGTCATAGATCTTGATTGATTGCTCAATCTTGCGCGTCTCAATTGATGAAATGTCGGGGAGTTTTAAGGTCGCCGCCCACAGAAGCCCCGCGCCGCCAAGCAGGAGCCCTGCGCCGAGCACGATGCTCAGGATGGTGGTGAAATGGAGACGAAGAAACCGGGTAAACCCGCGGCCCTTGCCGCGCGACCGAGTAGTGTGACTCATGAAGGCAATTTTACCACGCTTGCGCCAGTATGATACAGTGTTAGGTATGGAAAACGTTGCGCATGTGGGGGATGTTTCAACCGACGAAGCAACAATCGATGAACTCCTAACCCGAGGTGTTTCTGAGGTCCTCGTCAAAGATTCATTGAGCAAGAAACTTCTCTCGGGCAAGCGACTGCGCATTAAACTCGGTATCGACCCAACCTCGCCCGACCTCCACATTGGCCGCGCGGTGCCGCTGCTGAAACTTCGCGACTTTCAACGACTGGGCCACCAGATTGTCTTCATTGTCGGCGACTTCACCGCGGTCATTGGCGACACGTCGGACAAGGACGCCGAGCGCCCCATGCTCGCGCGCGAGGTGATTGAGAAAAATAAAGAGAGCTACTTCGCGCAGGTGGGGAAGTTGCTTGACCTCTCTAAAGTCGAACTCCACTACAACACCGAGTGGCTCGAGAAATTGACCTACCGCGAAATCGGCGAGCATGCCGACCAGTTCTCGGTCTCGGATTTCATCTCGCGCGAGAATATTGCAAAGCGCCTCGCGGCAGGGAAGCGCGTCTCGCTGCGTGAGTTGCTCTACCCTTTGATGCAAGGCTACGACAGTGTGGCTATTCAGGCCGACGTCGAGCTCGGGGGCACTGACCAGAAGTTTAATGTGCTGGCTGGCCGGCCCCTTCAGGAGAAGTACGGGCAAGCGCCGCAGGATATTATTTTGAATCCCTTGATAGACGGGTTGGACGGCACCAAGATGAGCTCAAGTAAGGGTAACTACATCGCGCTCACGGCCGCGCCAAACGACATGTACGGCAAAGTCATGAGTATGGGTGATGCACAAATCGCAACATACTTTGAAGTTTGTACCCGTGTCCCAATGGACGAAGTGCGTGCGATTGCCGCAGGACTCGCAGACCAATCGCTGCACCCTAAAGACGCGAAGATGCGCCTGGCACGCGAGATTGTGACCCTCTACCACGACGCCGATGCTGCTTTGGCTGCCGAGGCAAGCTGGAGCGCTACGTTTAGCGACGGAGGCATCCCAACCGATGTGCCGGAAGTATCACTTGTGGCAGGTGCTCTCTTGGTTGAGGCACTCGCGACCCTCAACGAATCAAAAAGTGAGCTTCGAC
>CAISEE010000009.1 GCA_903884345.1 Candidatus Adlerbacteria bacterium
CCCCCGTTGCCTGTTTTCTATGTCAGGCGAGACTGCCCTCTCACGAGGGAGGAAGGCGGGGATGACGCCAGATCAGCATGTCCCTCTGATATCCGGGGCTGCACGCATGATACAATGCACTCGACAACGCGACGCGACGGGGCGACCCCGAGCCAATCGTTAGAAACGAGTGCCCAGTTCGGATTGGAGTCTGCAACTCGACTCCATGAAGCCGGAATCGCTAGTAATCGCGGGTCAGCTATACCGCGGTGAATACGTTCTCAAGTCTTGTACTCACCGCCCGTCAACTCAAGAGAGCCGGGAGTGCCCGAAGCCCGCCATTGGCGGTCCACGGCAAGCTCGGTGATAGGGAGTAAGTCGTAACAAGGCACGGGTAGCGGAAGCTGCTCGTGGAACAATTCAATTGAAAGACGTTCTGCCCCTCGTACGAGGACAGAACTGAAGTATCGATAGTTCGTCGCAAGACGGATTGGATCATAGTGCAACATCCTAAAGGGCACTCGGTTTCCTTCGATTACCGTCATGAAGGAGGTGAACGGAACAAAAGAAAGGTGTGCGTAAAACTTGCTGTGTGCACTGTGCGGTTCGGCAAACGTCCTCTTCCCACTACGGGAACAGGCGGATTTTGACGTTTGTGCTAGCCGCGCTTATTTGCGCAAGGTGTAGGAGAGGGTGTAGTCGGCGGCTTTGAAGAATTCTTTGGCGTATTCGGATGCCTCGAAGGGGTTGAAGTATTTGCACGAGAAGATGTCGAGGTAGGTGGCGTTGGTGAGTTTCTCGTCGAAGTGTGCCGAGACGCACGAGGTCTCGATGAATTGAAAGACCGAGTAACCCTCGAGGGTGCCGTCGCCGAAGCGCTCGATGTGGCACTCGCCGTGGCGCACCATGTCGATGCGCGCGCAGAGGGTGTGGATGAACTCGCGAATTGCCTCGGGGTTGCGGATGAGTTCTGGGTCGCAGGCATGGAGGTCGATCGAGGCCAAGAGCCCCCACGCCTCGCGTGCGGCGTACTCCTCGCGCAGTGCCGAGTCGTCACGCTGGTGTGCCTCAAGAGTGGTGCTGTCAAAGGTGTGGCGGGGTGCGAGTTGGGGTTCCATCGTGCGTGTAGTCGTGTATTTAAATTTTAATCAGGTTCACTATACCGTCTGAGTCGCGTCGTGCAAGGGCGCGGGAGCAGCCCGCCTGTGTACAATTGCCGGTTGGGGCGCCCACCTGGGAGCCCCTGGGCAGAAATCGGTTTTTCTGCTAGTATGCCATTTGTATGCGGGCATAGCTCAGTTGGTAGAGCATTCGACTGATACTCGAAAGGTCCTTGGTTCGACCCCAAGTGCCCGCACCCAGATTGGTTCACGTGCGATCCTCGCAGTTTTTAGGGCTATACTATAAGCATCATGCCCGTCATCGTTGTGGCAATCGCCGCGTTCGTCGCCACCCTCTTGGGCGGGCTTTTTGCGCTTCGCTTGCGCGATCAGCTCCACCTTATTTTAGGCTTCAGTGCCGGCGCGGTGGTGGGTGTCGCTTTTTTTGACCTGCTGCCTGAGGCGCTCCAAATGGCCGGTGGGTCGTTCGCGTCGTCGTGCATCATTTCGATTACGGCGCTGGGCTTCGCGATCTACCTCACCATCGACCGACTGATCCTCCACCACGGCCACGCCGACGAGGCCGACCATGCGCGACTGGGGAACTTTGGCGCGGGGACACTTTCATTCCATAGCTTTCTTGACGGCATCGGCATCGGGCTCGCGTTCAAAGTCTCGCCTGCGCTTGGCATCGTTGTGGCGGGCGCCGTCCTCACGCACGATTTCTCGGATGGCATCAACACGGTCAACTTCGTCCTCAAGAACGAGGGTGCCCGCTCACGCGCATTCTTCTGGCTCGTCGTCGACGCGCTCGCGCCGGTGCTCGGGGTCCTTGCGACCCTGTTCTTTAGCGTCTCCGAATCCTCGCTCGGCCTCCTCTTGGCACTCTTTGCGGGTTTCTTCCTTTATATCGGCGCCAGCGACCTCGTCCCCGAGTCCCACCACGCCCACCCCGTCCGCTGGACCACCGTCGCGACTCTTCTTGGGATGGCCACAATCTACGTGGTTATGCGCATCGCGGCGTAATACGATTGCGTCGAGTGATTAAAACGACGCGGTCTGTGGGGAACCCAAGCCCGTCACATAGTCGTAGTGCGCTCGAGCGGTGCAGAAGTAGCCGCACGAGCCGTTGGTGCCGCTTATGATGTCGCGAAAGTACTGCGCGCTTTTGTCGCTCGCCTTGTCGGCGTAGAGTGTCGCATTCGTCACGTCGCTCCCGAGCGCCGCGATTGCCGCCCACTGGGGCGCCCCGGCCGAGGTGCCGCCGACCTTGTACCAGCTGCCGCCGCGCACGATCGAGAACCCACTCGTGGGGTCGGCATCGTACGAGACGTCGGGTATCGCACGCATGCCGCCTGCTTTGGGGATGGAATAATTTTTTTGAAACGCCGGCTGTTTTTCGTACGCCGAGACGCCACCGCCGCTCCCGCTCCACGCGGTTTCTTTTGTTAGCGACCCTTTCTTGTCGAGGGTGACGCTCGTGCCGCCCACACCGATGACGTTGGGGGAGCTTGCGGGCCACGAGGCACCTGCGCCGTTGTCGCCCGATGAGGCGAAGAACGGTGCGCCGCTTTTACTGATGAAATGCGAGTCGAGCGTCGTCTCCTCGGCGAACTCGGCACCACCCCAGCTCATCGAGATGGCCGAGGCGTCAGGCTGCTTGGCGGCGTAGTCGACCGCGTCGATGAGGTTGGTGCCCGAGGGTGTCGTCGCCTCGACCAAGAGAATCTTCGCGTCGGGCGCGATGGCGTGCGCCCACTCGACATCGAGGGTCGTCTCCATCGCCCAGCCGTTGTCGGTGCCGATCTTCGAACTCATTTTGTGCTTGGTAAAACACCCACTCGCGCTGGTGCAGGCGGGGAGCGAGAACTGTTTGCTAAAGGCCGCGAGGTCGGCCTCGATCGACGTGTCGTCGTAGGCGCCGACGATGACGATGGTCCCGTGCCCGCCCGTGGCTGGCAAGTTGTACGCACTCTTTATTTGCGTCGGCGAGAGACCGGTCGGGGACTTGGTACTTGAGCCAAAGATATGAATCGGCGGCCTCCCTTTATAATCGGAAAAGTGATATGCTGCCTCGACCCCGGACGTTGATAAAAAGAGCATCGCAGCCGCAGCGCCAAGTGCCGCATACCACGACTTTTTCATGCCCCCATTGTACCGCCGGAAGGAGCCGTGCAGTGGATTTTTCCCCCGTTTTCGCGTAGCATGGGGCGGTAGTCCACGGGCATGTGGCGGAATTGGTATACGCGTACGTCTCAGAAGCGTATGGAGTGATCCTTGGGAGTTCGAGTCTCCCCATGCCCACTATTGGTTAATTTGAGCTCATAGAGCTCGTCGAAAGGTGCAGAAGGCGTCTTGTTTTACGCGTTCGCCATCTCTATTGACAAATGGTATCTAGTGTGATAGCATTAACTCCAGAATCGTTGACCCCTAGCTACCCCTCAAGTAGGACAGTCTGAATATCTGGATAATACTCCATCGGACTCGCAAACCCCAAACACTCCCTCGGTCGGTCGTTGAGAAAGGCATGCACCTCGTGCAACTCTTCCTCAGTCACTGACGCAATGTCTC
>CAISEE010000010.1 GCA_903884345.1 Candidatus Adlerbacteria bacterium
CCTGCCACTTGCGCGTGTTGTCGAAGAGAAACTGCTCGAGGTCGTCTTCTTGTACGAAGCGAATCTTGGGAATGGGGTACGCTTTGCCTCCCACCAACTGCTGCAACTCGGTAATAGCCTCGGCAACATGCGACTCTTTTTCTTTGAGCTCGCGCTTGGGTCCTTCGATTAAGTTTTGCAAACTAGCAGGCGGCAATGGCACCAGGTAGCGCGACTTCCCTCCCGCATCCTCGGCGATGAGCCCTTTGGACTGCAACGAGCTCGCGAGACTGTACACCGTCGCGCGATTGATCTTGGTGATTCGTGCCAACGCCGACGGCAGCGCCTTACCGTGCTTCTGGAGCGCCAAATATAACTTCACTTCGCTGCCGGTGAGCCCGAGCAAGCCTAGTGTGGTGTTGATAGACATACCCGCAGCATAGTCTGTTGTCACAACACTGTCAACACCTGTTCCACAGTTCTTGACAATCCCTTTAATTTCCAATACATTTGTGGCAGATGGTCAAGCAGGCTCGTGGTGGGCTGGAGACCAAACGGAGTGTTCGCTATGAGAATTGAGTTGGTTCCAAGCGACGAAGGTCTGTTGTTTCGTAACCCAGACTTTCCAAACAGTCTGGCGAACAGATTGTATGCAAATTATCCGGGAAAAGATGGCGGCATCCTTAGCCTAGAGTTTCGGATTTTCAAAGAGGGCGAAGCCAGTGGCACCATTATACTCTGGGGTTTCAGCAGTAACGGTTACCCCAGCAGGAAAGGCTACTTTCTGCTGTACGGCCTTCCACACCCGGAGATTCCCCGCATCCATAAACCCGTAGGCATATTCGAAGAATACCTGTATGGTGACGCTCTTCGAGACTATATAACTAAAAGCCCTCGTAGCTATATTGAAGTCAAAGGGGCTTCAGGTCTCGGTGCCACAGACGGTGCCCGGAGGGACCGAGAACGATATTACTGGGAGATCCTTTCGAGGATTCGTACATTAGATAATTGTAAACCGTCTGCAGGAGATACCTAGCCTATAAATTACAACACCACCAACGGGCCCGGACACAGCGCCGGGCCCTTCCTTTTTTGTACAACCGCTCCCCTCGCAAACCGCTCCCGTCTTTGTTGTTGCAAACCTGTCAACACTTGTTCCATAATCCTTGACAATCACTCTATTTCACATTACATTTGCAGCAGATGTCAAGGCAAAGCGCCCCATTCTGGGTACCGCACGCCTTTTGAAACGAAGTGGAAACGACGATGAACTTTGAATCAGGCTTCTATATCTTTTGTTCTGTTGTGTTCGTACTATTCGTTCTTCTAATGAAGGAGGATTCCTAACCTTTCTTTAGGGGAGCAAAACATGGCTATAATTCTTGTCTGGGTCCTCTTTGCGTGGTTTGTAAAATATGTAGTAGAAAGACCTATTGAAGAAGGTATTGTTGCGCGTATTGCTATAGGAGCAATCATCGCCTCATTTATGACAGCGTATTTAAGGCATCTCTGAAAAGACGAGGTACGTAATGTGACATCCAACGAGCTCGGGCCGGCGCGTGTGCGTGCCGGCCCTTCCCTTTTATAAAAACACCAGTGCCCCCGGGGGGAATCGAACCCTCATCAACGGCTTAGAAGTCCGCGGCTCTATCCATTGAGCTACGGGGGCGAAGAAACATTGCCCGCCCGAGGCGGGTCTGCCTTGGGCAGAAGCTACGGGGCGTGAGCACCCTGGCACTGTAGCATACTCGCGCCGGTTCCTCACTGCCCCAGCGTCGCTGCTACAAAAGCAAAACCGGGCGCCCTTGTGGGGTGCCCGGTCCGATCACTACGCCGCACGTGACAGTTTAAGATTTTTCGCACACTTTTGTTTGAACGCGAGAAGCTCGTCGGTAAACTGTTTGCGCTGCTCCCCGTTCGTCGACGGCATGTTGAGGTCGAGCGGCACTGCAATGCACTCTAGCGCACCCAGAGTTTCTGCGTCGCGTAGCTGCATCCACAACCGCCAGTATATGCGGTTTGCCACCACAAATATTTCTTCACGTTGGCCATCTGCACCGAGATTGATGTGGTGGCAGCAGAGTAGTTGGCGATAGTAGGCCAGCAGACCTACAACTCCAGTGCCGCAGCCATCTAAGCGCCGCTGCCTGGCCTCCATCTGCTGCCGCAGCGCGCGGTTACGTGCAACTTGTACTTCAGACGGGACGACGATATCGTCCGCCGGCCACTTATCCATGTTACGCACTCCTCATCCGACGTGTTGTGCCGGACGCACTCCCTGCCTCGTACATTAGTACTGACTCTTCATCGTGTCAACAGTTACTCACTTCACCAAGTAGAAGTGCGCCGCGAGGTAGACGACGACCGCAAGTGCCACCCACACGAGGTAGCGGTTGAGGATCTCGAGGGCGCGGCGGCCGTAACGACCGGTCAGGTACGCGACGATCGCCATGCGGATGCCGCGACCTAAGAAGTAGCCGGTGATAAACGGAGCAAAGTGCACGCCCAAGAAACCTGCCGCGTAGATGAACACTTTGTCAGGCAGCGGCAAGAACATGAGGCAGAGCATCGTGATGAAGACATGGCCCTGCAAAAGGTGACGCGCCTGATGAAAGGCGCCTTCGAGGTGGTAGAGATGGAGAATCGGCAGGCCAAAGGAGTGAAAGAGAAAGAAACCGATGTAGTAGCCCACCGCCGCACCCAGGGCGCAGGCGCTGATGCCGACCATCAAGTACTCGCGCCACTTTTTAGGATGGGCCAACATGAGCGCCACCAAAAAGAACTCGGGCGCGATGGGTAAGAAGATCCCGTCGAGAAACGCCACGAGCGCAAACCATGCAAGTGCGTGCCGATGTTCAGCGTGGTAGACGAACCACGCCCACACGCGATCGCGTATGCCCGCAAGCCGCTCTCGTAGAGATGTCATATATAAAGAAAGAAACCTACTTTGCCACCGTACCCGCCGGGGCGTTTGACTCGAAGAGGTAGAGCGGCTCTTCGCCTCCACCGGCAGCGAGAATCATCGCCTGGCTCTCGAGCCCGCGGATGGTGCGGGGTGCAAGATTGGTCACAAACGGGTAGCGCTTCCCCACCAAGGTCTGTGGGTCGGGCAGGTACTCGGCGATTGCCGAAAGCACCTGGCGGTCGTGGTCGCCGAAATTGACCACTAATTTGAGGAGCTTGTCGGCGTCGGCCACTTTCTCGACTGAGCGAATCTCGCCAACGCGAATCTCTAACTTTTTGAAATCGTCGATTGAAATGATGTCGGCCATATAGCAGTAGTATAGCAAATTAGCTGCGCATGCGGTCGAGGTACTGCTGCAAGATGATGGCCGCGGCCGAGGCGTCGAGGTTTGTGTGTTCGCGATTCTTCTTGCGATCGCCCGTCGGCGCAAACTGCCGCGCCGCCGTCATGCTCGACATCGACTCGTCTTCGAAGACGACGGGGATATTGTTCGCCTGGATCAACTCCGCGAACTTCTCGATTTCCTTCATGACCTTGTTCGGCTTGCCATCAAAATCGCGCGACTCGCCGATGACCACCATCTTGACCTCGTTCTCGCGCACAAGGTCGAGCACTTCCCCGAGCGCTTTTGGCCCCGCGTCGATGGTGCCGAGCGGAAACGCCAACGTCGCCGTCTCATCTGAAACCGCAACGCCGATGCGCTTGGTGCCATAATCGATGCCGAGGTATTTCATATCCTCAGAGCATAGCCCTAAACCCACATAAAAGAAACTCCCCGGGCCCCGCGCAATGCGACGCACAGGGATGTGCAGATGGTGGTAAGGTTACGGAGACTTTTACTTGATGGTCTCCTCCGCGGGCTTACGACGCCTGGGCGGCACACCGCCAATAGTCGACATGCCCTCGTTATCCAAGCCGCGCGAGACGATGGGCGGCCGCGCCCGACGATTGACGTTTTGCGACGACTCACGGTCGGCTGGAATGCGATTGGAAACTCCCGCAGGCGGCGCAAGAAGCGGTTCTTTGTTCGGCATGTCTGTTCCTTCCAAAACAGTGGGCACGCCCCGGCAGACGATTCTGTGGGGTCTGATTGAGACAATAAGCCACTCGGGCGCTCTTGTCTATTCCCCCTCCTTCCTCTATTGTGTGAGAGTTCGCACACGGAGGGATGGCTGAGTGGTCTAAAGCAACGGTCTTGAAAACCGTCGTACCGCAAGGTACCGTGAGTTCGAATCTCACTCCCTCCGCCCGAAGATTTTTGTATCGGACAGACCCGAGAGCCCGATGTTTCTAAGCCTCTAATCTCTCCGCTTTAAAAGTCGGAGACGGCGATAAAAGGCGTATAATCGACAAATGCGCACATACAAAAACTCGGATTTCGTCTCCTTACTGTTTACTCGTGTAGGGAAAATTGCACAGGGTGCCGTCCTAACGCTTATCGTAATTTCTTGTATCGTCCCCTACAGTGCTCATGCGCAAAATGAAGCAGTGCCGGACGTGACGAATATCGACAAAGCGCAGGTTCTGGAAATGACCAACCAACATACGACGACCGTCCCCGGAACCGATACACCATCCGAGGTTCAGACACTGAAGGCGAAAGTGTTGGACGGCCCGGAGAAG
>CAISEE010000011.1 GCA_903884345.1 Candidatus Adlerbacteria bacterium
CCAACTCACTCGATGGTTCGTTCAAGAAGGTGAAGCTTGCGGTTGCCGTGCATTCGGGGCTCACGCATGCGCGGCGGATGAAACTTATCACGACACTGCTTTCGCCGCCTGCATAGCCTCACATTTTCCCATTAAGCCTCATATTCGACCAGGCGCAAACGGCGCTTGGCGAGACGTCGATAAGTCGCATGCATTCAGTTCGGCATTTGTGGTTCTTCTCGCACCCCACCGTCGAGGTGTTCGAGAGATTCATGGCGGATGCCGATGTGTGCCGCTCGTTTTCGCACTACGTGGGCGTCCTCGAGACGAACCGCAGCAGGCGAAGTGCAGTGTCACGCATTAACCGACGGAAAAAGTCTCAACGCAAAGTGGCCCCCAACAACGAAGCGCGCCTTTTGGTGTCGCGTTACGTGCCACTTCTCTCGTACGTCGAGGTTTTGTTCCCATTCGTCGGGCGAAACAAAAAGCAGCTTGCCGTGGTACTTATTCCCGAGCCGGAGTATGACGAGGGGAGTGTCACGCGTCTTTGCGAACAAATCGAGCGAACGTTGCTCAACGACGTCGTGCATGATGTCCTCATAAAGGCCCAGCGATACCGGCAATACTTGTTTATGGCGGATGGTTGCCAGCTGCCCACGCATCCTGGCGAGACAGACGTCGAAATCCTCCGCGACCAGGTGGTTACGGAGCTCGATATCGGCGACTTCAACTGGAGTGTCCCAGGCTGGTGGATGCCCTCATCGGCACTTAATCAGATGTTCACAAGTCTCGTGTGCTCGGGGTCTTGGCCTCGGTATACAATTGCGAACAAAACGCGGTTGGAGGTGAACTCGGCCAAAATGATACATTCGACGGTCGACCGTCGTGCGGTGGAAGATGTCTTCGTTTCTAACCACGTGCGAGCGGTGATGACAAATCTCCGGCGCACTCACTGCGGCCTGCTGCCGATTGGGCTGAAGATTCACTGTGTTACGAAAAATCCACCGGGCGTCGAAGGTTTGCAGCAAGGATACTTCACCGCACACAACGCGGGTCGGTGTTTCAATCTGCCGCCTTTGGGGAATATTGATGCCGTACGTCTCGTCTTCGATACGCTTCAAAAGCGCACGGGCGTATCGTTCCTCGATAACCCTGACTTTCAAATACAGGTCTGCAGTCCCGGCATGCTCTCGCCCCAAAACGCGGCCTTGCTCGGTATCGGCTTCTATCTGGGGGCGTCTACGATTCAACGCTACCGGCGAGAGGATTTCATCACCTCGCACCAAAGTCTGACGGGCACCCGCCTTATCATCTACGGTGCGGGCGTGATGGATGCGTCCTTCGACTGGTGGGCTAAAGATAAGTGGGGCAACCTTGTAATCGAGTCTATGTCCCAACCTGGTCGAGGGATATATAACCGGACCGACGTGCTGACGTGCCGGAGCATTCGCGACATCCAGAACGTTAATCTCATCGCGACTCTGCTTCTGCACGCGCAGTACGGCGGCTACTGGAAGGATCTCGGCGAACAGTTCATTGCCGAGATGCGGCATATGCTGGAGCGGCATATGCTTATGGGCCTCCTTGATGCGTCTTGGGTGCGCCAGCATTACACCTCACTTCGCGGACCGGACTCGAGCGCCGCGAAGGATTCGTCTGGATTCTTCGATGCGCTCGAAGAGCTCATGAACTACGTCTTCGCCGAGGTCGAGCGAATCAATCGCCAAGGCGAGTCGGGCAAACAGGGGATCTTGTACGAAATGCAAAGCATTCTCCATTTGTATCGGTCCGAGATGGAGCTGCTGTCGCCTATGAAAGGAGATGAACAATGACGTGGTATGCCGAACAACCAGGGTCGCAACCGTTTACGATCCCCGAGTCGATCCCGAACCCGGCCGTAGAGCCGCCGCCTCGCGTAGCGCCAGATCGGCGCGAGGCACCGATACCTGTGCCGGTGAACGAACCGGTGAACTCGGCCACATTATCTAAAACGCTCACATAGTGTTACCCCGCGCCACAACGGCGCGGGTTTCTCTTATAGAGTAACAACGTTCGCATACGGCCCTATCGTCTAACGGTTAGGATAGCGCCCTCTCACGGCGTAAATTGGGGTTCGATTCCCCATAGGGTCACTAGAGGCAACAAAACGGTTCTGAAGAGCTACGAATCCTTTTTTGCACTTATATTGGCGCCAGCCCTTACCCCGCGGCTTGCCGCGGGTTCCCTGTAGGAAAGTCTGAAAACCCTCGGTTTTCAGATATGATAGGCACATGGGCGTCACCCGAAGCA
>CAISEE010000012.1 GCA_903884345.1 Candidatus Adlerbacteria bacterium
ACCAACTCACTCGATGGTTCGTTCAAGAAGGTGAAGCTTGCGGTTGCCGTGCATTCGGGGCTCACGCATGCGCGGCGGATGAAACTTATCACGACACTGCTTTCGCCGCCTGCATAGCCTCACATTTTCCCATTAAGCCGGAATTCATTCCGAGTTTGGATATCAAGCCTGTGTCATCTGCATCTCGCAGGTACGCGAGTTTTCGTTCTCTAACGCCGATGTCGGGCATTTCCAGGTCCTCATCAGTTTCAGCTGCCCCAAGTGTGCCCAATAGAGTTCATATTGTCAACACCGACCTGGGTCAAAATGGTACAGTAATGAACATGGAGATTCTTACGGCCGTCGTACTCGTTATACTGCTTTGTTGGTTATGTTGGGGCGTTTTCTCTTCGCGCGTCGAACAGGCGCGTTTTACGATGATGAAAAAGGCCGACGGGTACGAGATTCGACATTACCCGGCGCACTTGGTGGCGCAGACGACGGTCGAGGGGTCGTACCGGCAGGCGCTCAATCAGGGGTTTCGCATCTTGGCGGCCTACATCTTTGGCGACAACACAGCGCAAGAGACGATCGAGATGACGGCGCCGGTGCGCGAGCAGGCCACCGACGACCCACAGGGGAATGTGGCGGTCAAAATCGCGATGACGGCGCCGGTTCGTGCCAGTCGCGGCGGACAATCGCACGTGGTCTCGTTCGGCATGCCGCAGTCCTACACGCGGGCGACCCTGCCCAAACCCACCGACCCGCACGTGCAGATCGTACAGATGCCGGCGCAAAAGATGGCGGTGCGCGGCTTCTCGTGGTTTGCGACCGAGGGCCGGGTGCGCGAGGTCGAGCGGCAACTCCTGGCAGCGCTCGCGCGTGACAAAGTTATTTCGGTGGGGACGCCGTTTTATGCCGGGTACAACGCGCCGTGGACGCCGCCGTGGCTCAATCGACACGAGGTCCTCATCGAGATTATCTGAGACACTATGGTATAGTTACCACATGCAGATTACGAAAATCGGGCATTGCTGCCTGCTCATTAAGACCGAGACGGCGACCATACTGACCGACCCGGGCGGGTTTACGACCGGCCAAAACGAGCTGACGGGCATCGACATCGTGCTTATTACGCACGAGCACGGCGACCACATTCACATCGACTCGCTCTTTTCGATACTTAAAAATAATCCCGAGGCGGTCGTCGTCACCAACACGGGTGTCGGCAAACATTTGGAGTTGGCGGGTATCCCGTCCAACTCCTCGAGGGGCATGCGCAGGAGACGATACACGGCATTCTGATCGAGGCGTTCGACGGGCGGCACGCCGAGATCTACGAGGAGGTGGGGCAGGTGCAAAACACCGGCTACTTCGTCGCCGACAAACTGTTTTATCCCGGTGACTCGTTTATTAACCCCGAGCGCGTCGTCGACGTGCTGGCGCTCCCCGTGGCGGGGCCGTGGTGCAAAATTGGCGACGCCATCCGCTACGCGCTCCTCGTGCGCCCGCGAGTGGCCTTCCCGGTCCACGACGGCATGATCAAGCCGGGTAACGTCGCCGGGCTCCATTCACTCGTGCAAAACGTCCTGCGCCAGCAGAATCTCGAGTTTATGCCGATTACGGACGGCGAGACCAAAGAGTTGTAGTACAATGTGGGCATGATCAAAGCGATTTTGAATTTCTTCGACGTCCTCGAGGATTACGTGCGCATCACACTCAGCCATTACCCGATCGTGTACGCGTTCGTGGGCGGCGTGGGCATTGTCCTCTTTTGGAAGGGTGTGTGGGAGACGGCAGAATACGCGCCCATCCTTTTTGGCCCCGGGTCGGTTTTGGTAGGGATGCTCATTTTACTTACGACCGGCCTCATGGTGTCGTTCTTCATCGGAGACAATATCATCATCTCGGGGTTCAATCGCGAGAAAAAACTAGTCGAGAAGACCGAAGGCGAGGTGCGCAACGAACGTAACACCATGCACCACGCGATTGATCGTCTCGAACACATCGAACAAATGCTCGAGCGGCTTGAAACGAAGGAATCGAACTAAGAAACCCGTCTGACTGGCGGGGGTTGCCAGGTGTTGTCGATGATCGACGGGGATTTTGTCGTGGGCCAGTAGAGGCGCAGCATGAGACTGAATTTGCCGCGCGGCGAGGGGAGCCAGTTGTCGATGGTCTCATCCTCGGGGCGTACGTGGCGAATGTGGATGTCGAGCGATCCGTCGTCATTGAAGCGGAGATTCGACTGTGAACTGAGGCTGTATCGGTTGAAAGAGTTTTCGACTAGGCGGGATTGCGCGTCATAGAGCGTCAGCGACCAGAAACCGCGCACGGGCGGCAACTGCTCCGCGTCGAAGTGCAGGACGTAGTTCGCGAGGCCGTCGTAGGGTCCGCCGTTTTGATCGACGTACGAGAGCGGGAAGACGGCATCCTGCGGTCGACTGGCGCCGAGCGCGATCAGTGCGGTGAGCGCCCGCAGCATATAATCCGTCCCGTAGACGCCTTGATTGGTGAAGTATGCCCAGCCGTTTCGCTCGATGCCGCCGACGTCGACGAAGGCGTCGATCATGCGCTGCTGCGCCATACGCGGCACCGAATGCTCGTTGGCGATGATCGGGATGGGGAAGCTGGCGCTATTGAACGGTTGCCCCGGCGCGATGCCGAGTGCTTCTAACTTTGCCACCATCTTGGCGTCGTCTTCGGCGGGCGGGTTGTCTTTTAGAAGCGGCGCGAGCACCTCGAAGAATTCGCTCAGTTTCAAATTGTTGACCTGCTCGCGCGCGGGCGTGCGCATGTCGATGATGGGGTTTCGCACGCCCGACGCGGGCACGAACGTCGACCCGTATGCGCTGAGTGGTGTGAGCGCAAGCCCATCTTGAAAGGCGTGCGCCTGTTTGTAATCCTCGTCGGTTCCGTTGCAATAGACGCGGCTCAGTATCCACACGATGCTGGTCGGCGATTTGATGTATGCGATGTCGCCTTGCGGCTCGATGCCCTCCCAGCCGGGACCCACGAGCATCGAGGTTTGTGCTTTGGCGCCCGTCGTCTTGTCGCCGAGGATCGCGAAGACGTCCGTCCAGCCCGACAGTAGCGGGATCATAAACAAACGCTCGCCCGGGTCGGGGACGGAAAAGATGTGTGGTTCGATCGAGAGGTCGACCCATGCCAGCGAGTAGAGCGTGTCGACGTTCGGCGAGTTGATGTCGCGATCGCCCGGTTCGGGGAAGCGACGCATGTGGCTAAACTGGCCCATCGGCGCGCCCGTGTTCGTCGACTCGTTCACGTTAGTCATGAGCCGCCGCATAAGCTCCATGGTGACGAGCGGGTAGCCGTATACGTACGCCTCGATGTACGGATCGACCATCGCCTTTTCCTGGGCCGACAACGGCTGCCTGTCCCGTTCATTCATGTTCAACATACCTTTGATTATCAACGCATTGCATGGAACTTGGCTGAAGACTTCGACTCATGAGCGATTCAGCGCGCGAAGAAGATACTGAATGGTATGACTGATTACAATCACACACGAGAGGATGGCAGAGGTCTTAGGGCGGCTATTGGCATTGCGGTCGGGGCGGCGGCTGCGGCAGCCGTCACGTCGGGGGTGTACTTATTTTTTCTTTCTAGCCAGTCGGCGAGGCGGCGTCGCGCGGTACTTGGGGCGCTCCGGCAGGCTCGCGGTCGCGTACAAGATTTCGCGAGTCGTGTATCGGATTATGCGGAAGGTGATATCGAGGAGATTGAGGACGAATACGAGACCGACAAAGGAGCGCTGATCGAAGTGTTAGAGGATATGGTGGCCGATCGCGAACTGTCGGCCGATCGCGCGGTCGAGATGGCGGCGTTCGTGCGCGGGCTGCGCGACGCGTTCGAGAAGGTGCATCGCGCGCGTATGGCGGCAGAGGAGCGTCGACGCGCTGAAGAAGGTGATGATGAAGATGATGCCGACGAAGAAGAGGAGGAGCCGGGCAACGGGCCGCATCGCAAAAACGGTCGTGATGCGACGAATCCGTAAACGAAGCTAGCGCCCCGCGGCCGCGGTGCCGGCGACGAAGCCGGTCGTCCAGCATAGTTGTAGGCTGTAGCCGCCCGAGAGGCGGTTGATGTCGATGATGTCGCCCGTGAGGTACAGATTTTGAAACAGACGCGAGCGCATGGTCTTGGTGTCGATTTCGTCGAGGACGATGCCGCCGTCCGAGACGATGGCGCGATCCTGACCCATGAGACCAGCGATTTCGACGGGCGCACCCTTCAGCAGCGTGACGAGTTTCTTGCGGTCCTCTTTGGTGAAGCTGTGCGCCTTGAGGTTCGAGTCGGTGATATTGAGAAGCGATGCGACCGTCGTATCCATCCCGTGCGGCACGATCTCGTCGAGCAGATTGACGAAATTCTTGTTCTTGTTGGCGTCGATCGTGTTGACGATGCGCTTGTCGAGCGCGCCCGCGTCGGTGTCGGGGTACATGTCGATTTTGGCGGTGACGGCACCTTGGTCGAGGAGTTCGCTTACCTCGTAGGAGCTATTCAAAATGAGCGGGCCCGAGAGGCCGAAGTGTGTGAAAAGGAGTTTGCCGGTCTTCGAGAACGCCTTTTTGCCGTCGAGAAAGAACGTGATTTTCATAAACGAGAGTGACACGCCCGACAGCGGCGGGATCCACTTGGTGCGTGTGCGCAGCGGCACGAGGGTCGGGTTTGAGGCGCGCACCGTGTGCCCGAGTTTTTTGAGCCATGCGAAACCGTCGCCGGTCGAGCCGGTTTCGGGGTGCGAGGTGCCGCCGGTCGCGATGATGACGTTCTTTGCCGTGTAGGTCTTGCCCTCGCACATGACGCCCGAGATGCGGTCGCCGTTAGTCTGGAGTTTGCGCACCGTCGTCTCGAAGTCGATCGAAACCTTGCCGTCGCGCATGTAGTCGCGCATGGCCCGCACGACGTCCGTCGCCTTTTGCGATTTAGGGAACGCGCGCTTACGGGCCTCGATAACGAACGGAATCTTTAGTTTTTCGAAAAAGGTAAACGTGTCTTGCACGCCGAACTGCGCGAAGGGGGAGTAGAGGTACTGCTCGGCCGAGCCGTAGTGTTTGAGGAGTTCGCGCGTGTCGAACTCGGCGTTGGTGATATTGCAACGGCCGCCGCCCGTGATGGCGAGTTTATTGCCGACGGTCTTGTTTTTCTCTAAGACCAAGACCGACGCACCGAGCTCGGCCGCGCGGCCGGCAGCCATCATGCCCGAGGCACCGCCACCGATGACGATGACGTCCCAATCACGATCCTTTGCCTTTACGGGCTTTCGCGCGAGTTTCATTCGCGCATACTAGCACGTATTGACCGAATTGCATATTACTGGTGCCATGTCATTCATTCGGAACGAGTCCGAAGGAGAGGCTTGTGGCGACGAGGTTCGCGAGCGGCACCGTCGTGTAGGGCGGCTCGATAAGCCACAGGTACGACGGTTGCACGTACTCGAATGTCGCGTGTCGCTCGTGGATACTCGCCACGACCAAAAACGACGCGCCCGTTATCGTCATTGTGAACATGGATACGATGATCGCATAGCTCACGATGAGACGCTCGACCGTCGGGGCCGAGACGGGCGTGCGTTTTGGTTTCCATTTAACGACTCGATACGCGACGATGATGCAAAGGTGGACGAGGACGGACAGGCCGATAAATGGAGTTGAGGGCATGATTTATTATTGCAATTGCTGCAGCGGAATGTGCGTCCGCTCGGGCTTGAACCACACGAGGTTCTTTCGCCGCAGGATGACCTCTTTGATAAACTGCTCGAGATAAATGTACGCATTGATGTGTACCATGATGAGACAGGGGAACGGCGCCAGCATCAGCGCCGGCCGACGTTCCTTCCACGCGGCCCATGTCGCGAAGAGCAACGCCACGACGAAGTATCCCGATAGGAGCAGGAACTCGAACCACATGTTGAGCAACGGAATCAGGAATAACAGTATCGAAAACACGATTCCCTCTGAATAATTGAGCGACAACTCGAACGCCCGAATGGGGCTTCCCGGGATTGCCGCGCAATGCTTGACCAAATTCTGCCAACCTCCGCCGAACCATCGCCGCATCTGATTAATGTAATTTTTGAGCGTCGCCGGATCCTGCGTGCACGAGACCGCGCGCGGGTTGTAGGTAATCTTAAATTTCCGATAGTGAAGTTTGAATGTGAAGTCTAAATCTTCGGTAATCGTGTCGTGGTCGAAGGTGATGTAGTTTTTGAAGACCTCGGTTCGAAACGCGCTTGCGGCCCCCGGCATGACGAAGATGTAATCCATGTAGTTTTGCGCGAGCTTGTGCACGCGTTGGCCGATCGTGTACTCGAACGCGCGAAAGAGCGTCAGCCAATTGTGAGGAAGCGACCGCACGTATCCGGCTACGGCCGTCACGTCATCGTCCTGAAAGCTACGCTCCATCTCCTCGGCAAAGTGCGGGTCAAGCAGCGTATCCGCATCGGTGGTCACCAGGATGTCGCCAGTCACAAACTGTAGACCGAACTCCTGTGCGCTGCTTTTGTTGCCGGTGTTCTTAGGTGTGCGGACGGCGATGATGCGGTCGCTGTAGCGCGCCAAGATGTCCGGCGTCCCGTCCTTTGACGAGTCATCGACGAAGACCAGCTGATCGAACGGTCTGGTCTGATTGAGGCACGACTGCAGAGACGCCTCGAGAGAGCGCTCCTCGTTATAGCACGGGACGAGCAGCGAGATGGTCTTGTGCTTCATAAGAAAATTACATTACGTCTGGTACATAGTATGAACCGGTCACGAACTAGGCACACTCATTGTTTATGAAGCGTTATAAATTTTTTGTGAACATCATGACCATGTACATTTCGAAGGATCGCGTGTCGGCGGGGGCGTCTCTGATTCTTGCCATAGCATTGGTCATCGGTCCCGCGGCACCGCTCGCATCTGCCGCGGGGAACAGTTCCACGAATTTGATATCAAACCCATCCTTTGAAACGGCAAACCCTGGCGACCCTACGGCACCCGACCATTGGGTCTCGGGTGGATACGGCAACAATACGCACACGCTGACATACCCCGTGCCGGGGACGGATGGCGAAGGTGGCACGAGCGGTGTCGCCGCCAAAGTTGCCATCACGTCCTACACCGACGGCGATGTGAAATGGGTATTTTCGAACGTGCCGGTCGTGCCCGGCAAAACCTACGTCTATACCGACAACTATCTGTCGAACGTGCCGACACAGCTCCTTGTGGCATACACCAACGGCGATGCCAGTAGCACCCAAAGCTACGCGGGATTCACGACGGTGCCGCAGTCGCCGGCGACCTCGACCTGGGAGACGTCATCGGTGCAGTTTACGGTGCCGGTCGGCGTCGTGTCGGTCAGCGTCTATCACGTGTTAAAGACCGTAGGCGAATTGACGATCGATAACACGTCGCTCTCCGAGGTGCCGCCGCCCACGCCGTTTAGCCAAGGGTTCGTCTCGTTGACCTTCGACGATGGGCTTGAGTCGCAGTACCAAAACGCCAAGCCGATACTCGATGCCGGAGACGTCAAAGGTACGTTCATGATTTTTACGCACGTCATCGCCGGCATCGGTTCGTACAGTACGCCGACCTCGGTGTTGCCGGACACGATATATGCGTTCGCGGATGATTACACCAGTACGGGGCCAAGCACGGTAACCGTTCAAGTCACGAACGCGAGTGGTACGGTCACAAACGCCGAGCTCTTTGATCAAAACGGCGTCGATCAAAACACGAGCTCGCTGTCGTTGCCATCGTCAAACGGACAATCGGCACACGCGACCGGCTATTTCTACATGCCAATCGACGCCAAGACGGTGACGGTGTCGCACGTCGCAAGCGGTGGCGGCACGGTCACGACGTCGAACATTGCCTTTGGCGCCGAGGACAACATGACGCTGTCGCAAATCCTGTCGCTGCAAAGTGACGGGCAGGAGATTGGTGGTCACACACAAACGCACGTCGACCTTACGACCGTCGGGACCAGTGTCGCATCAGGCGAAATCAGCGGCGGCAGGCAGGATTTGTTAAGCGCCGGAGTAAACACGGTGCAGGCGTTCGCGTACCCGTACGGCAATTACGATCAGACGGTGCAACAGGCAACCCAGGGCGCCGGATTCACATCGGCACGCGGGCTCGTGCCGGGGTTCAACGGCACAAACAGCGACCCGTTCGCGCTGCAGTCTGAGTCGGTGAACGCGAGTACGAGCGTCTCGCAGTTTACGGCATGGATCGATCAGGCAAAGGCTAATAAAACGTGGCTCATCCTCGTCTTTCATTCGATCGACTCGAATCTCGTCGGCTCACCCTATGGCGCCACGCCTGCGACGCTTCAGGCGATCGTCGATTACATGAACACGAACAACGTGCCCGTGTACACCGTGAGTCAGGGTCTCTCGTTCATGCAATCCGGCACGGTGACTCCGCCCGCCTCGACCGACCCGACCACGCCTCCTGTCGTCGCGACGTCGACACCTCCGACCGATGCGACATCGACTCCGCCAACGACCACGGCGACATCGACCACTGCAACGTCGACGCCTGTGGTTACGACCGACCCATCGACGTCGAGTGGCTCTGCGCCGTCTACGGTGACCGGCGGGACGGTGAGTGTGACGACATCAACGGGCGGTGGCGGTGGCAACGGTGCCGTGTACGGCTCGAGCCCGCTTGCGCCGGGGTATCAGACGCCGTACTTCATTGCGACGACGACGGAGACGACGCACAATAACGATATTCTCGTGTCGAGCGGGAAAGTCCTCGGTGCGTCGACCTATAACTTCGTGCGCGATCTTTCGATAGGCATGCGCAACGAGGATGTCGCCGTGCTGCAGGCGGTGCTTAAGGCCAACGGTTACTTCGCGTCATCCGTCACGGGGTACTTCGGGCCGATTACGAAATCGTCGGTCAAGCATTACCAGGCAAAGCACGGGTTGCCGGTAGTCGGCATGGTCGGCCCGCGCACGCGTGCGTTGCTCAATCGATAAATCTGTAACCAACTCAGCGAGTAACACCTATGAAAACATACACACTCATCACGTTGTTGCTCGCTGCGTTCGTCATCTACGTCGTGACGCAAGAGCACTTCAATCTGGCGCAATCTTCGACGACCAGGCCGCAGGCGTCGATGGCTAGTTCGACCGTCGCGTCGGTCACTACCAGAACGTACGCCTCGACCCCGCGCCTTTCGTGGGGCGTATACACCGGTTCGGGCGAGCAGGATCTGCAGGACTTCGAAACGTTGGTCGGTCGTCAGGCCGACATCCAAGCAGAGTTCACGGGATGGTCTGAATCGTTTCCGTCGACCTTCGCGTCGTCATTGTGTCCCAATCGAACGCTCCTTATCTTCTGGGAGAATTACAATCATAGCCTCGATGACATCATTGCTGGCAAATACGATACGTATATCGAGTCGTTCTCTAAGGACGCGGCGGCATACCAATGCCCGGTCATACTTTCACTCTTTCACGAGATGAACGGCAACTGGGACGATTGGGATGGAACAGAGCCTGGCAACAGTGCAGAAAAAATAGTCGCCGCGTGGATTCATGTGCATTCGCTTGTCACGGCACCGAACGTCAAATGGGCATGGGTCGTCAATAACGTCTCCATACCGGATGTGGACGGAAACCACATCGCCGATTACTACCCGGGCGACCAGTATGTCGATTACGTGGGCGTCGACGGATTCAACATGGGCAACCCGTGGCAGTCGTTCGGCGAGGTCTTCGACGACGCGATCGCGACGCTCCAAAGCTACAAGAAGCCGATCTATATCTTCTCGATGGGATCGATTCCGGGCACTCGAAAAGCGACCTGGATCAAGGACGGGTTGGGGAGTCACATCTACACCTACCAAAACGTCGTGGGGTGGGTGTGGTTTAACGCGGTAGACAGCAAGGCGGACTGGCGCGTCGATACGGACAGGGCTTCGCTCGCTGCGTTCAAAAGTGTCATTCCGTAGTCTTCGTCAGTTCTTTGCTAAGACATGTTCGCTCCATTCGCGAAGGAAGTCGGAGCTGCTCCACAGCTTCGGCTTTCCCACTCCTGAAACGACTCTAATGCCGTTCTCTTTGCAGACGGTCCATTCGGGAATCGATGATTCGTCGATGCGGTCGCCACCCTTGGTAAAGACCTGCGGTTTGATGCGCTTCAGCGCTTCGCAGACGGTCTGGTCGTTCTCTATCTCGAATGGGATGACGTAGTCGACGCCGATTAGATGAGCGACGATATGACAGCGAGTCTCGATATCCATAAATGCCTTTCCCTTCTTGTTCTTCAAGAACGTGTCTCCGTTCACGATGACGACGAGCGTGTCTCCGTACTGCTTTGATTCGTGGATGCAAGAAACGTGGCCGGGGTGGATAGGATCGAACCCTCCTGATGTGCACACGACGGTGCCCAGGTTACCTCGAAGCGCGTCCAGTTCCTCGAACGAAATGATGTGTGCTGGTTGCATAATTTTGATGATTGTATACATGCAGTATACCGCGAGAAAGCGACAGATGAACCGGAAAAGAAGCGCAACCGTATATTTTTTGGTACACTATGGTCAATAGGGTGCCGTTAGCCGCCTAGTTTCGCTTATGCCAATGAAGTCACTCAAATTTTCGTCTCGCATCACGGTCTTCACGATTCTGTTTACGGTCGTGTTTTATTTTTTGCACGTGAGCGATTTTTACAATCAGCGCGTCATTATGGCCGACCTCGGCGGCGTGCCGTGGCTGTACGCCTCGCTGGGAACACTCTTCTCGATCATCGCCGGCTTCATCATGCAAAAGGAGTGGGAGAATTGGAATAACCTCGTCGACGCCATCAAGGGCGAGGTCGAGACCTTGCGCGAATTGTGGCTGTGGTCGCGCCAGTTCTCGACCGAGTTTCGCTGTACGTTCGAGAAAGCCATCAAGGACTACCTGCGCTCGATGATCGACTTCGGCCTCATGCAAAGCGAGCGAGGGAAGCGTAACCCCAACATCGAGGAGTCGTTGTCGGCCTTCTATGACACCATGTTCGATACCTTTCAGCGCTACCCCGAGTTCGCCGCGACGACCTTCTCGATCTACACCAAACTGATCAGCTACCGCTCGCAGCGCATTCGCTACGGGGCGCACCACATCCCGCCGTCGATTCGTCGCATGTTCCTATTTTCGACGTCGCTTATGACCTTTCTCTCGTTCTTCATAGGAATCAAGAACATCCACCTGGATTATATGTTTACGCTGGCGGTGGCACTCCTGACCTTCATCATCTACCTCGTTATCGATGACCTCGACAATCCGTTCACGCCCGGCAGTTGGCACGTGACCAACGACGATTATAAGGAGCTACTTGCCGACATGCAGCAGGCGCCAGCCAAAGCGGGGGCGTTTGCGAGCGTCGAAGACATATCACATGCGTCATAACGAAACATCGTGGGGTGGCGTCGCCGAGTGGTACGGCTCATACCTCGAGACCACCGAGGACAGCTACCAGCGGCAAGTGATTTTGCCGAACCTGTTGCGCATCTTGGCGCTCAAAGAGGGAGACCGTCTGCTCGACATCGCGTGCGGGCAAGGATTCTTCTCGCGCGAATTTGCCAAGACGGGAGCAAAAGTTGTGGGTGCCGACATCTCGTCGGAGTTGATCGGCCAGGCACGAGCGATCTCACCTAAAGACATCACCTACCACGTGTCGCCGGCGCACAAGCTCTCGTTTGCGGCTGCAGGGTCGACCGACGCGGCGACCATCATCCTCGCCATCCAAAACATCGAGAACATCAGCGAGGTCTTCGCCGAATGTG
The DNA here is from genome assembly GCA_903884345.1 of Candidatus Adlerbacteria bacterium. Classification (GTDB taxonomy): domain Bacteria; phylum Patescibacteriota; class Minisyncoccia; order Phycocordibacterales; family SBAW01; genus GWA1-54-10. The sequence continues at coordinate 11,764 of CAISEE010000012.1, forward strand.
CGCGCATCGTCAAGCCGGGCGGGCGACTCGTGCTCGTCATGGTGCACCCGGCGTTTCGCGTGCCCAAGCGCTCGGACTGGGGATTCGACGAGGACAAGCACGTGCAGTACCGCCGCGTCGACGGCTACCTCTCGGGCAGCAAAGAGATGCTCACGGTGCACCCCGGTCGCGCGCAAAGCGAGGTGACGATTTCATACCATCGGTCACTGCAAGATTTTTCGAAGGCATTTTCGAAGCACGGGTTCATGATTTCGAAACTCGAGGAGTGGATCTCGCACAAAGTAAGCGGCAAAGGTCCGCGCCAAAAAGCCGAAAATATCGCGCGAAAAGAGATACCGCTGTTTTTGATGCTCGAACTGCGAAAGTAAAACGCTAGGGCGTTTGGAGTGCGTTCAGTTTGGCGCGCGTCTTTGGCCCGACGATGCCATAGCCCGAACCGCCCGCCGTCGCAATGCCGTAGCGAATTTGAAAACGTCCCACGGCGCGTACCGTCGCCGCACCGAAATAGCCGGTCACGAACCCTTCGGGGTATATCGCCGGATCTTGCGCGAGGAACGTTTGCAGCTCACTCACTTGGCTGTTCTGCGAGCCGCGCTGCATTTGCTTGGTAAACGGAGCATGCATCGTCGGCGCTCTCGGGGCGGATGATGCGACGTTGGCCGAGGGTGCCGTCGCCGACGTTGCTGAGGCGTTCGTCGGGGCAACCTGAGCCTGCGACCCGAGCGGCGCGACGCTGACCGATACCGACGGCGCGTTGACGCCGTATCCGCTGCCTGCCGCGTCTTGCGGCACGAGCATGATCGAGAGATTCTCGGTGAGCGCCTGTGCGTTTGCGACGGTGACGGTCGTCGTGCCGGTTGGGGGCAGAGGTGATGAAAATGCGAGCGTGCCGCACGGGAGCGTTGTGCTGCCGGCTGTCACCGAGAGTGCGGTATTACAGGCGAAGATCAAGTTGGCGCTCGCGGCGTTTTGCGTGCCCCACGAGAGCGTGAGCGGGCTCCCTGGGAGGAGCGTCTGGGCCGAGGCGGTGAGTCGCGTGCCCGAGGGTTTTTGCGCGACCTGTGCCCCGGCCACGGTGAAGGTTTTGACCATCTCACGCGTCGCGTCATAGGAGCCCGCTGTGATGCTCGGGATGAGGTGAGCCGTGACCGTGATAGGAAAGAATGTGTCATTGATCGGTGTGATCGAGACCGAGCCCGATGTCGGCAGATCGGACGAATACGCGAACGAGCCGCACGGTATGCCCGCAGTACCCGAACCATCGAAGAGTCGAATGCCGCTGATGCAGTCGAATCGGATGTTGGCTCCAGGGACGTCGACGCCGCTCCAGGTCAAGGTAACCTGGCCGCCCGACTGAAGGATGCTGGTCGAAAGCGAAAAATCGGCTTAATGGGAAAATGTGAGGCTATGCAGGCGGCGAAAGCAGTGTCGTGATAAGTTTCATCCGCCGCGCATGCGTGAGCCCCGAATGCACGGCAACCGCAAGCTTCACCTTCTTGAACGAACCATCGAGTGAGTTGG
>CAISEE010000013.1 GCA_903884345.1 Candidatus Adlerbacteria bacterium
ATCTGGTGTGACCGAGACCAAAGAATCGACCAAGCAGGTGTTCGTGCTCGCGGAGCAGCTGCAAAATCTCGAAAAAGTTTTGAAAAATCAGAAGCAGCGTGGCAATCTCGGCGAAGCGTCGCTTGAGTTAGTCATGGGCAACATCCTGCCGCCCACCGCCTACAAGATGCAGTACGAGTTCCCGGGCGGCGAGACCGTCGACGCGGCTATCTTTACCAAAGAGGGTGTCATCCCGGTTGATGCGAAGTTCCCGCTTGAAAACTATACGCGCCTGCACGACGAGAAGGACGATCTGCGACGCGCGCAGTACGAAGAGGATTTCAAAAAGGATCTGAAGAAGCGCATCGACGAGACGAGCAAGTACGTGCGCCCCAAAGATGGCACGCTGCCGTTTGCCTTCATGTACATCCCTGCCGAGGGTATCTACTACGACCTCCTCAACGACGGCATCGGCGCGGTCAACACGCGTAACCTCATCGACTACGCGCAAAACGATCGCCACGTCATCATCGTCTCGCCGACCACCTTTGCCGCATACTTGCAGTCGGTCCTCTACGGATTCAAAGCATTTAAAATCGAGGAGCAGGCCAAAGACATCGCTAAAAACGTCGAGGCCTTGGGCCGCCACATCAACGCCTACCAAGACTTCTACAAGAAGCTTGGCAACTCGCTCGCGACCACGGTCAATCACTACAACGCCGGCACCAAAGAGTTGGGCAAGATCGAGAAGGACGTCCTGCGCATCGACGCCTCGACCGACATCAACATCGACCTCGCCGTCCTCGACAAGCCGCTTTTGGAAGGGAAGGATTAGCCCGCAGAACTGGGGTCCTTGTCCGCAAATAAAAAGCCCGCCCTCATTTTGAGTGGCGGAGCTTGATGGTCTTCACGAGCCGTGCGCGGAATGCTTCCAGCGCTGCGGTCGCGAGGCTCTCACGAATGAGTGCGCCTTTTTGAAATGACATGGCGAACCAATCTCGTCGGTCGCACCATATCCTTGCAGGCATTCCGTCGATGAGGACAATCTCGTCACCGGGGCATTTGAACTCCAGCGCGAACATCCCCGCGATCTCGGCCAGTGTCCGAGCGACGCCTGCCAGCATTAAGAAATGCTGCAGCTGCGCGACTAGCTCGACTGCGTCGACCCACCGACCGGCCTGCTCGAGCCGGGTGCTGCGTACTTCCGTTATCTGTAACACGGTCGCCTCCCAAGGGTCTACTGTTTGTATCATACCATATATGAGTTCCTAAGTCAAGCGCCCAAAATGGCCCAAAAAAGGGCCAAAACGGGGCGCTATTGCTTTTTTAGGGCTTTTTATATATAGTGTCACGTATGGCAACCAAGGAAGCAACCAAAGAATTTGCAGTTATCAAGACGGGCGGGAAGCAGTACCTCGTTTCGGAGGGCGACACGCTCAAGATCGAGAAGCTTGCAGGTGAACACAAAATCGGCGACTCTGTCGTTTTTGATGAGGTGCTCCTTGTCGACGATGGCTCGGACACGACCATCGGCACTCCGTTTATCAAAGGCGCCAAGGTGACTGCCGAGATCAGCAAGATCAGCCGCGCCAAGAAGGTTGTGGTCATCAAGTACAAGGCGAAGTCCAACTACTTCAAGAAGCGCGGCCATCGCCAGCCTTTCTTCGAGGTCAAAATCACGAAGCTCGCATAGGTGTAGCTCCACAAAAAATCCCTTGTTCCGGAGAGATAAACCTCACTCCTGTACAAGGGATTTTTTGTTGCGCATTCGGTGTTGTGTATGAAAATTTTTGGCGCACCTAGTTGGCGTCGTTGATCGAGTTCTCGACCCACTCGGGGATGTCCTCTTTGTCGCCGTCGTTGTGCTGCGCGCGATCGAACAGCTTCGTGACGTGGCGCCCGACGAGGGCAAAGAGCGTGATAATCACCACAAACCCGCCGAAGAAGGCGAGGAATAGCTCGGCCATTTGTAAAGAGTTCATAGTGCTATGATGTCGCGCTTTTGTCGATACGTCACTGTGGCTTATGCACAGTACGCCGTGTATGTGTTACTGGCGCGAACTAAGAGCGCTCGCGATGGTGTCGGGGTCGGCGTACTCGAGCTCGGAGCCGGTCGAGAGGCCGCGACCGAGCGAGGTGATTTTAAAATTCAGCAACGCCGCCAGCGGCAGTATTTTTTCTTGGAGCAGCAGTCGCGTGTGGTCGCCTTCGGTGGTGGCCGAGAGACCGAGGATCACTTCTTTGAGCGCGACCGATACGGAGGACGGACCTCCGTTGCCGGTGCCGGCCGCATCTGCCTCGATGCGCGACAGGAGCTCGCGCAGGCGGATGTATTTCTCGGGCTCCTCTGAGGCCAGCGGGATGGTGCCGCCCAAGACGAAGTAGAGGCCTTTGAAGCCGCTGCGCTCGACGTTGTCGATGTCGGCATCCTTCTCGACCACAAAGAGGACCGAGCGGTCACGCGGGCGAGCGGCGCAGATGGTGCACAGGCCGGCGACGTCGGCGCCTTTGACGAACCAGCGGTAGCACTTGACGCACTGCGCAGTGTGCGCACCCAAGGTGCGGATAGCGTCGGCCAACTCCGCGCGTAGTGCCGGCCGCTCCGATAGCAAATAGTGCACGAACCGTCGCGCCTGGCGAGGCCCGATGCCGGGAAATCGTTCGAACAATTCGGTGAGTCGATCGATGGGGTTCATAGGTGCGGTGCCGTATTAAAAGTCCGCCGCGCCGCCGAAGTCTTGTTTGTCGAGGGTGACGAACGAGGTGCGCTTTTCGTCGTAGAAGAGGTCGACCTTGCCGACGGGGCCGTTGCGGTGCTTCTCGACCAAGATTTCGGCGAGGTTGTTTTTCTCGGACGCGTCTTTATTTTTATCTTCGCGGTGGATGAACATCACGACGTCGGCGTCCTGCTCGATCGAGCCGGAGTCGCGCAGGTCCGAGAGGCGCGGTTTGCCGCCGCGCTGTTCGACGGCACGCGAGAGCTGTGAGAGGGCGAGGACTGGCACATCGAGTTCGCGGGCCAAAATCTTGAGCGAGCGGGATATCTCGGTGACTTGCTGCACCATCGAGTCGGAGGCGCGCGTCGTGGTCGGCACCATCAGCTGGAGGTAGTCGATGACGATGAGGCCGAGGCCGTTCTCACGCTTGAGGCGGCGGCAGACGGCGCGCATCTTGAGGATGTTGTTGCCCGGCTGGTCGTCGATGAAGATGGGCGCCTGCGAGAGGCGATCGTATGCGTCGCGGATGCGGTCGTAGTCTTCGCTGTTCTCTTTGATGCGGCCGGTGCGCCAATCCCAGGCGCTCACTTTTGCCTCGGCCGAGATCATACGGTCGACCAGCTGCTGTGCGGCCATCTCGAGCGAAAAGATGCCGACGACCGTGTTGTGCTGCACGGCAGCTTGGCGCGCGATGTCGAGTGCGAACGCGGTCTTACCGACCGAGGGGCGTGCGGCCAAGATGATGAGGTCGGATTTTTGCAGGCCCGCGAGAAGATTGTCGAGATCGCGAAAGCCGGTTTTGACGCCGCGCGATTCGCCTTGGTGCTCCTGCAAATGGACGTAGTGCTCCCACGCCTTGCCGAGCGTCTCGCGTAGTGAGACGAACTTGGTCAAAGTCGGGGTCGAGGTGACCTCGTAGACGCGCTTCTCGGCCTTGTCGAGCGTCTCCTCGAGTTCCTCGGCCTCGTCGAAGCCGAGCTCCGAGATGAACTCACCCGCATCGATGAGCGAGCGCAGCATGTATTTCTTCTGCACCTGGTTGGCGTAATGTTTGGCGCTGGTTGCCGCCGGCACGTCGCTGGCCAAATCGGCGAGGTAGGAGACGCCGCCTACACCCTCGAGTGACTCGGTGTCGGCCAGGCGTGCGCGGAGACTCTCGATGTCGATCGGTTCGTTCTTGCCGTAGAGCGCCAGCATCGCGCGGTAGATGATGCGATGCTTCTCGGCGTAAAAAGCGTCGGGCGAGAGGACGTCGACCGTGTCGACCATGCCCTCGGGTCGGATCATGAGCGCGCCGAGGAGCGCCTTCTCGGACTCGACGGTCTGCGGCGGCAGGCGCAAGTGTCGGTCTTTGCGCGGAGGTCGTGCCTCTTTGTCCTTATCAAATTTAGTGAAAGCCATGCCTCAAGAGTACCCCTTTTAGGGCCCGGGGGAAAGCAGACAATAGCCCCTAAATATCGTCGATTGTGGGGACAAAACGGGGATAATTAGCTGTTTTTCTGGGTGACGCGGGGTCCGTCCGGCGAATCTTTTATGTCGTAGCCTGCAGCGTCGATGTGGGCGCGCAGTTCGTCTGCCTTCCCGAAATCTTTTGCGGCGCGGGCGCTCTGGCGGTCGGCGACAAGTTTTTGCACGTTTTCGGGAAGTTCGTCGACGGCGATAGTTTTTTCTACGGTCAGCTGGCGTGCTGCTTGTTGGTCGCCAAGGCCCAGTCCCAAAAATTGGTCGGCCACGAGGAGCGACGCGCGTTTTTCGGCGGGGGAGAGCGACGAGTCTTTAACCATGTCCCAGGTGCGGGCAATCGCTTTGGCAGTGTTGAGATCGTCGGCCATGGCGGCGAGGAAGTCGGCGACGAACGTAGCGTTTGGTTCGGCCTCGCCCTCGGTCTCGAGGCAGTGACGCGAGAGGTTGCGCAGCGCGGTGTTGGCGCCCTCGAGTGCGTCCCAGGTAAAGTTAATCGGCGAGCGGTAGTGGCCCGTCAAAAACCAGTAGCGCAGTGCGCGTGCCGAGAATCCGCGGTCGACGATGCCAGAGAGATAGACGGTGTTGCCGAGCGACTTGGAAATCTTTTTATTCTCGATTGTGATGAACGCGCCGTGCATCCAGTAGCGCACGTACTGCCGGGCCGTAGCAGCCTCAGCCTGCGCGATTTCGTTGTTGTGGTGGACGGGGATGTGGTCGATGCCGCCGGTGTGGATGTCGATTTGTTTGCCGAGGAGTTTGAAGATCATTGCCGTGCACTCGATGTGCCAGCCCGGGAATCCGGTGCCCCAAGGCGACGGCCACTCTTGCTGGCGCTTCTCGCCCTTCATCGAAAATTTCCATAGCGCGAAGTCGGAGGGATTTTTCTTTTCGGGATTTTCCTCGACGCGCGCACCTTCCTTCTGCTCGGCGAGCTGGATGTTGCCGAGTTTGCCGTAGGCGGGGAACTTTGCCGTGTCAAAATAGATACCGTCTGAAATCTGGTAGGCGTAGCCCTTCTCCTCGAGAGTCTGCACGAGTGCTATTTGCTCGCTGATGAACTCGGTCGCCTTGGGGAAGGTGATCTTCGAGCGGTCGATGCCGAGTGAGTCGAGGTCGGCGAAGTAGAGGTCGGTGATTTCTTGTGCGATGTCTTGCGCCGAGACGCCGCGCTTCTTGGCACTCTTCTCCATCTTGTCCTCGCCGTCATCGCCGTCGCTTACCAGGTGACCGACGTCGGTGATGTTGATGACTTGGTTGACCGCGTAGCCCCACTGGTCGAGCGTGCGGCGGATGGTGTCGGCAAAGACGTAGGCGCGCAGGTTCCCTATGTGGACGCGGTCATAGACGGTGGGCCCGCAGTTGTACATCTTTACCTCACGGTCGGAGAGCGGCGCGAAGGTCTCGACCTCGCCTGACATGGTGTTGAAGAAACGCAGCGCAGGCCGGGCGTCTGGCTGATCCCCGGTGAGGTATTTGATGAAAGAAAGCATAGTTTAAAGCCAGTCTTTATGTTTAAAATACGCGAAGAATCCCAGCGCGATTGTGGCCATTATACCAACGATGATCCAAAAATCGTAGGGTTGCCCGATGATCGGCATGTACTTGGTGTCCATGCCAAAGAGACTCGAGATGAGCGACAGTGGGAAGCAGAAAAAGGCGAGCGCGGTGAAGGTTTTAAGGATGTCGTTTTGTTTGGTCGACAGGAGCGAGTTGTTGGTCTCGCGCAGCTCGGTCAGCGAGTCGTGCAGGTTGCGTAGGGTGCGCTCGATGCGGTCATACGAGCCGATGAGGTGGCGGATGTAGTAGGTAAACTCCGGGCCGAATTGGCGCGCGGTCACAGGTTCAAGCTGTGCCAGCATCTCCTCTTGAGGCAAGAGCGATTGGCGAAAGTCGTGAATGATGCGGCCTGCCTGCGAGAGCTCGGCCACCATGCGGCGCTCGTCGCCGTTGAAGACGTGCTCCTCGATGTCGCGCAGACGGCGGCGGATGGCGTCGCACTCGCCGGTCAGTGCCCGATAGAGCCCGTGCATGATGAGGACGAAGATGTGCCCGCCGTGGGTCGCGACACTGTGCTGCTCGAAGACCGACTTGGTATCAAATGCTTTGGCGAAAACGTGCAGCGGGTCGAAGTTCTCGTAGCGCACCGTGATGAGGAAATTTTTGCCGATCAAGAAATCAATCTCGTGCTCGTACTCTTGGTGCGGGCCATGCATGATGGGGAAGTGCAGCACGGCGTAGATGATGTCGCCGCGCCGCTCGACTTTCGGCTTCGAGGTCGGCAGCAGCATCTCCTGCGCGAAGGTGGTGTCGAGATTGAACTCTTGCATGAGCGAGCGCGCCTCGGCCGGGGTCGGCGACACGCAGTCGATCCACGTGAGATTCTTCTCGACATTACGAGTGAGCATATACTCAAAAGTATAGCATCACTTTTTTCGCGTATGGTATACTTTTCCAGTATGACAAAAACTCAATTGAATGCGGCAGGCGTGCTTGGGGCGGTCGTTCTCGCCTTTAGCGGCGGCATTTTCGTCGGCGTCTCGGCATGGCAGCGAAACATCGCTGCGGCGAGCGGTTCGACCACGACGGTACTCGGCGCCGCGACGCAACCGCAAGACGTCGACATGACGCAATTTTGGACCGCGTACAATCTGCTCAACGAGCGATTCGTCGTGACGCACGCGTCGAGCACCTTCCCCGAAAAGGACAAGCAGCTGTACAGCGCGATTCAGGGTCTCACCTCGAGCTTCGGCGATCCGTACACCGTATTCATGCCGCCGTCTGATGCGAAGGTCTTCACCGATGACATCAGCGGCTCCTTCGGCGGCATCGGTATGGAGGTAGATAATGACGCCAAGGGTAACATCGTCGTCGTCTCGCCACTTAAAGGTACTCCGTCGGAGCGTGCCGGCATTCGCAGCGGCGACATTTTGCTCGCAATCGGGACTACGACGACTGAAGGTATGACGACCGACGACGCAATCAAGCTCATCCGCGGCCCCAAGGGCACCAGTGTGACGCTTACTTTCGCACGCGCGGGCGAGCCGAATCCGCTTATCATGTCGGTCATGCGCGACACAATCAACATCCCCGTCATCAATACAATCAAGCGCGACGACGGCATCTTCGTCATCGAGCTCTACAGCTTCTCCGAGAATTCGGCCGACCTTTTCCGCGATGCGTTGCGCCAATTCGTAGAGTCGGGCGACACCAAACTTCTGCTCGACCTGCGTGGCAACCCCGGCGGCTACCTTGATGCGGCCGTCGACATGGCGAGCTACTTCCTGCCCGCGGGCGACGTCATCGTGACCGAGGACTTCAAAGGCAAACAGCCAAACGAATCGCACCGCAGCCTCGGCTACAACATTTTCGCCAATAACAAGAACTTCAAGATGGCGGTCCTCATCGACCAGGGCAGTGCGTCCGCGTCCGAAATCCTCTCAGGCGCGCTCCAGCAGCATGGCGTGGCCAAGCTCGTGGGTACGCGCTCGTTCGGCAAGGGCTCGGTGCAAGAGCTTATGGACCTCGGTGGCGGTGCCGAACTGAAGGTCACGATTGCGCGCTGGCTTACGCCAAACGGCAGCTCAATCTCCGATGGCGGCCTGCAGCCCGACATCAAGGCTGATCGCACGGCAGACGACGTCAAGGCAGGGAATGACCCGCAGAAGGACGCAGCGGTGGTGTATCTCCTCAACAACCAATAATCAGATTATTGTCAAGGTGCCGCGCACCTCGTGGTTTGGTATAGTTGTGCTATGAAAGTATTACTTCTGAAAGACGTAAAGGGGCTGGGGCACCATTTCGAGATTAAAGACGTTTCCGACGGCTACGCGGTCAACCACCTATTCCCGCGCAAGTTAGCCGAGCCCGCGACCGAGGAAAAGATTCGGTTGGTCGCAGAGCGCCAGGCCGCACAAGAGGAGGCGCTACAAAAGGAGGAGGCGATTCTCAATAACAAGATCGACATGTTGCGCGACAAGCGCGTGGTCATTTCGGCGCGTGCGACCGAGAAGGGAGGTTTGTTTAAAGCGATAGCGGTTAAGGACGTGGTAGCCGCCGTCCGCGCACAGCAGCAGCTGGAAATCCCCGAGGCAATCATCCATTTTGGCGAACACATCAAGACTGTCGGCGAGCACAAAATCTCGCTCGTCAACAAGCAGCAGAAGGCGACGGTCACGATCGCAATCGTCGCGGCCTAAACCGTGCGCGGCGTGGTTAACCCGTCGTTCATCGACGCGCAGGTATGCTTGGCTCCAGGTCGACACAAATGATAATCCGAATTCCCGGTTATGGCAGCATTACGACGGAAACGAAAAATGTGTAGACTTCAACAACTATGGCAAACAAACAGAGCAAGCGAGGATTCGCCGCGATGGATCAAGGTCGACAACGCGAGATCGCTTCCAAGGGAGGACACAGCCAAGGTCGAGGGAACAATCCGGGCAACTTTGCGAACAATAGGGAGAGGGCGCGCGAAGCTGGTCGAAAGGGTGGTCAGTCGTAGCTTGGCGATGGTTCGCTGTTCGGTGGCGTCGCTGCTGCGCAGTATGCGACCCGCACAAAAAAGCCCCATGCGGGGCTTTTTTGCTTCGAACGTGATGTAAGATTTATTTTGCGACGACGTCGACTGCCGAGCGGCTCGTGCGGCGCCCATCGAAGCCGGTCTTGCGGACCGTGCGGAAGGCGACGACGCCCTCGCTCATCGCGAAGATGGTGTGATCCTTGCCGACACCGACGTTCTGGCCCGGGAGCATCTTCGTGCCGCGCTGACGCACGATGATGTCGCCCTTCTGTGCCTTCTGTCCGGCATAGAGTTTAACGCCCAAATACTGTGCATTTGAGTCAGTGAGATTTTTCGCTGTTCCGCCCGCCTTTTTTGATGCCATATACTATTGGTATGTTCCCAGAGATACTACCAAAGAGTCTTATAATTAGCAAGGGGCTGCAAAAGGTGTTCCTGACGGCTCTGGTCGTGGTCTTGGTCGGTGCCGCCTCGTTTGGGTTGGGGCGCCTCTCGGTGCTCAGGGAGCGCCAGCCGGGGGTCGTGGTCCATTCGCCGGGTAGCCTCACTAATCTGGCGAGCCCGGCCGCTGCCCCGGTGCGGTTCGTGCCGCCCGCAGGAGCGGCGAAGAACTTCGTTGCCTCGAAGAATGGCACGAAGTACTATGCAGTAGGGTGCGGTGGCGCGTCGCGCATCAAACCCGAGAACCAGGCGTGGTTTGCCACCGAGGCGGATGCCAAGGTGGCAGGCTACACACCCGCTGCCAACTGTTCGCTACTGAACCAATAATTTTTCTATACCATTTATGATCGTCGTCGATGTCGAAGCGTGCGGAGTCGATTATTCGAAGAACTCGATCGTGAGCCTCGGCGCGATCGATTTTGCCGACCCCACGCGCCAGCTCTATGAGGAGTGCCGCATCTGGGACGGCGCCCACATCGAAGACGAGGCGCTTGCCATCTCGGGCTTTACCCGCGCGCAGGTGACCGATCCGGCGCGCCAGAGCGAGGCCGAGTTGGTGCGAAAGTTTGCCGTCTTTGCGGAGCCGGTCCTCGACACCACGTTTGCAGGGCAAAACGTGTCGTTCGATCGCGACTACCTGCGCGCCGCAGCCCTGCGGGCCGGCCACCTCAATTGGCCGTTCGCACACCGCACCATCGACACGCATACCCTGTGCTACATGCACATGATAAAAAGGGGACTGCCGCCGCCCACGGACCCCGTCAAACGCCACTCTTCGCTCAACCTCGACGCGGTGCTCGTGTACTGCGGTATCCCCGAGGAGCCAAAGCCCCACAACGCCCTAACGGGTGCCAAGTCGCACGCCGAAGTCATCTCGCGGCTCCTGTACGACAAAAAGCTCCTGCCCGAGTTCGACCAGTTCGATATCCCTTGGATTTCCTAGGAAAAACAGGGTAGAATCGGTGGGTACCGGGCCGTAGTATACCGGTAGTACGCGTCCATGGGGTGGATGTAGACCGGGTTCGATTCCCGGCGGCCCGACAGTTTGTGCCAAAGTCAATGGTTTTCATGAAGCCTTATTTTGCAAGGTATTTTTGCCGTCAACCGGTTTTCCACATGAAGGGAAGGGGAGGACCCTTTTTATGTCAATACCCTGCTATTGACCCTCGCTCCTAAAACCTGCTACCCTTCTAAGTATCCCTGGCGGTCGGCCGGGTTTTTTTGTTCCCAAAATTTAGATTAATCCCTCAAAACGTTATATGCCTTTTTCAGTCGGTCTTGCACTCGCGCTCTCAGCGGCCTTCGTCGGCCCCTCGAGCGTGCCCGCAACCTCGACGCCCGCAGTGATCCCGATGGCGCCCGCAGCTCCTGCAGCGCTGGTGTCGCAAGGCTCGCTCAAGACCATCGCACAGGCTTCGCAAACGCAGGCGGATCAACCCGCGACGATACGCGAGTCGGTCGAGGACTACTTCTCGGATCTGCCGATCATGGTGGCGATCGCGTCCTGCGAGTCGCACTTCCATCAGTACGCAGAGGACGGCTCAGCCTTTCGCGGTGAGCAAAACCACCACGACATTGGCGTCATGCAGATTAACGAACATTACCACCTCGACACTGCAAAGAAGCTCAAACTCGACATCTACTCACTGCAGGGCAATATGGCCTACGCGAGATTTCTCTATGACGAGGAGGGGACTGCGCCCTGGGATTCGTCCTCGCCGTGCTGGAGCAAGAGCAAGGCCGCCCAGGACCTCGCGACCGCAAAGAACAAATAATCTATTTGTCAATAGAGCTTGAATGAAAAAGAAAATGGAGCACCTTACCGGGTGCTCCATTTTCCTGATTGAAACGCCGCTGCGTACAGGAGCCCCCCGATGACCGCTAGGTTGCTGAGGACGAGTCGCGCGCCCGAGCTCGTCGAGGCCGTGTCGACGATGACGAGCGTCGCCAGGAACGTGTACAGGATGAGTGCCAGTGACGCCATGCGGACCTTGTAGCCGGTCAGGAGCGCGATTCCGCAGATGGTCTCGACCAAGGTCGCGGCTGCGGCGACGTACAGAGGGTTCGAGAATCCGACCTGCGCGAACAATTGGCCGGTGGCCGAGAGGTTAAGAATCTCTTGGATGCCGCTCCAGAGGAAGTAGCCGCCCAAGCACATGCGGCCAGCCAGAGGGGCATAAGCGGTCCAGGTGTCGTTCATGCGATAAGTATACGATGAAGCTTGGTGAGGCGCGACCAGTAATTCACGGTTTGAGTGTCGCAAAAGGTATATTGTGCGACGTATGCGTAGGAACGCGCGGGGCGAATGCTACAATGGACGCATGGACGCATCGATGTATCGCCAGCAGCTGAAGGCCCTTCTCTCCCCTGACGAGCGGCAGTTCATGTCATCGCTCAATTCGCCTCATAAGATTCAGGACTATCTCGACGCGCTCGAGGTCAATTTCGAATTATCCGGCGAGACGCTCATGTCGGCGCGCCGCGTCATCCGCGAGAAAAAGGCGCACTGCATCGAGGCGGCGCTCCTGGCGGCGGCCTGCTTGGCCTACCATGGCAAGGAGCCGCTTCTGCTCGACCTCCAGACCGTGCCAAACGACCAGGACCACGTGGTGACCGTTTTTCGCGAGAATGGGCTCTGGGGTGCTATAAGCAAGACTAATCACGCGATCCTCCGCTGGCGCGACCCCGTCTACAAGAGTGTGCGCGAACTCGCGATGTCGTACTTCCACGAATACTACAAAGATGACGGCACGAAGTCGCTCTTGGCGTACTCCAAGCCGTTTGACTTGCGCCGCTACGACCCCGCATGCTGGGTCACGGTCGAGGAAGACTTGATTTGGCTGGCAGGGGACCTCGACACCTCGCGTCACTTCCCCATCCTTTCGAAAAGAAAATTGTCATCAACCAGACCCGCATCACTCTTGCAGCGAAAGATTCTCGCGTACACCGACTGGGAAGAGCCGAAATCGCAGCCACAGCAGCCGCAGTAACGAAGCCTTGAGTCACGCTTCATCGGCGCATCAGAGCGTGCGTTTGATAATGGCTCTCATGAATACCAAAGTGATGCTAACCTGCAGGGAGTGCGGGTACCAGGAGTGGGGCGTCGCGGATCGTGGGCTCATGAACAAGATAAAGATGTGGAACCATGTCCGGAGATTACATCCGGACATCCACGTCGAGAAGGTCTCGCTCGTGATGAAGGTCTCGTTCCCCTACCAAAATCCCGAATTCTTTCGGAGTGCGTAGTGGCGCGATACAACGCTCGCACAATAAAAAATCTCTCCGCGAAAATTCGGCTTAATGGGAAAATGTGAGGCTGTTTTGCCACACCATGGCCCAACCACAACGCAACAGCTACAATCAAGGTATGACTACAAAAAAAGTGTCCCAGGTGTGCGTCTGTGCGCACCAAAAAGAATGGCAATTTTAGA
>CAISEE010000014.1 GCA_903884345.1 Candidatus Adlerbacteria bacterium
ACCAACTCACTCGATGGTTCGTTCAAGAAGGTGAAGCTTGCGGTTGCCGTGCATTCGGGGCTCACGCATGCGCGGCGGATGAAACTTATCACGACACTGCTTTCGCCGCCTGCATAGCCTCACATTTTCCCATTAAGCCTTATTTTTCTGGTCCAATCACCGGGTACTTCGGTCCAATGACTGTCGCCGCCGTGCGAAACTATCAGAGTGCGCACAGCATAGAGGCACTCGGGGCCGTCGGTCCCGCCACGAGAGCTGCACTCAACGGCGGTGTGCAGACGATGGCGACGGCTAGTGATGGGTATATCTTCGACAATTTTCTGACCATCGGTTCGTCCAATCGGGACGTCTCGGAGCTGCAAAAGCGTCTCACAGCGCTCGGCGTATATGCAGGTCCAATTACAGGTTTTTTCGGAGCACAGACTCGAACCGCGGTGATGCGATTCCAAGCGGCGCACGGAATCGTACAGATTGGCTACGTCGGTCCTTCGACCCGTTCGGCGCTCAATCAGTAGTGTCGAGCGAAGCCCAAAAAACAGTTACACAAAAATGACGGTATAATGAAAGTATATTATAAACAGCATCTTTGTAATTCCTTCATGTCAAAAACACTAAAAATCGTGCTGGGAGTGCTGGTCATCGTGCTGATTGGGGCGGGCGCATGGTGGTACATGGGCGAATCCTCAACTTCTTCGTCGCTGCCGGCGACGCAAGCGCAACAAGACGCGGCTGCGGCGGCCGCCCCGGCGCTCAGTCAAGGTTCCTCAGACAGCGATTTGTCGCAGGATGCAAAAACGATCGATGGCCAGATGAATGGACTCAATTCGGATAATGCCAGCATCGACCAAGGCATGAGCAGCAACTAGTATTATTCGAAATGCATATACATATGTCACATCACAAAGTCTCTACCTCAATCGTCGGTCTTGCTACTGCGGCGATGTTACTCTCGGCCTTCCCGGCCGCAGCGCAAACTACAACAACAACCTCCAAATCCGCAGCGACGACGGCACAACGTCTTGCTGTCGTCATTAATCGCAGCAACACCGATATTGCTGAACGTATTGCCGACCTTAACAAGCTTAATACCCGTGTGCAGGCGTTGAAGAACGAATCGGCGAGCGAGAAGTCTGCAATTGCCGCGACCGTCCAGACGAACATCGCAGGCCTGACCGCGCTCCAGTCAAAGATTGACGCCGACACGGATGCGAAGACGGCGCGTACCGATGCGCAGACTATCGCTACATCATTCCGCATTTACGCGCTCATCGTCCCGCAAGGATCCATCCTTGCCTCCGCAGATCGCGTCACGACCATCGGCGGCCTCATGACAGCGCTCGGAACCAAGATTCAGGCTCGTGTTACCGTCGACCAAACGGCGGGGAAGGACGTCTCGGCGATTACCGCCGCGATGACCGACTACACTGCTAAAATCGCCGACGCGAACTCACAGGCGCAGACCGCACAGACCGGCGTCGTACATCTTGTTCCTGATCAGGGCAACACCGCGACCGCTGCTTCTAACAAGGCGGCGCTCGTTGCGGCGCGCGCGAACATCAAGATGGCGACCCAGGATCTGCAGGCCGCGCGCAAGGACGTAACGACAATGTTGCAGGGTCTTAAGGCGCTTGGTTCGAAGGGTACGACGGCAACGTCAACGGCGACTCAATAAATTCAACCCTGGTCTTCGCTCAAAAAAAGAGATTTTCCGGGTCGTTTACTAAAAAATCCATACAAAGCGCAAAAATCCCCCTTTTGGGGGATTTTTGACGGGTGTGGGTCACATCCACAAGAATCATCTGCTCCGGCGCCAGGACTCGAACCTGGAACCAACTCCTTACACGGAATCCCAACATTGCTGTGGGCGTGGACTATATCATCATCCTTGTTCGCTTTCGCGTACAGTCGGATGCGGGGCGCTTCGACCCAACTCTGATGCTGGGCCTACTCCTGTAAAGGATAGTCTCTACACCTTCTCTGAATTGCTTCAGAGCTTGGCTCGGGATTGTCCTTTGATTGCTCTTAGGATTTCCCCGAATTCACCTCGTTATTCGATCCAAATTACTTTGGAAAGCTGCATTTATGCCACAGGGAGCTGCTCTACCATTGAGCTACGCCGGAATATACATGGTCACATTGACCAATTGAAAATATACACCTGTTTTGCGAGTGAGGCAAACCCAACACGTGGTGTTATACTGTGGAGAATGATGCAGACGTGTAAGAAGCATGGGCTGACGAAACACTTCCCGAGACCCGACGGGTCTAACCGCTGCGGCAAGTGTGCCTCGTCGTGGGTCATAAAAAATCGTCAGGAGAAGAAGCGAAAGCTTGTCGAGCAATTCGGCGGCAAGTGTCAGTTGTGCGGATACGACAAGTATTTTGGCGCGCTCGATTTTCATCACACAAACCCCAAAGACAAGAGCTTTGCGCTGAGCGTGAAAGGGCTTTCATATAGCTGGTCGAGCCTTGTGGCTGAAGCGGCAAAATGCATTCTGCTGTGTAAGAACTGTCACGCCGAGGTCGAGGCGGGCGTTTCGAAGTGTTAAATGAAGGTCACAGAGTGCGGCAGTGCTGCGTGCCAACTGTTTGAAACCTACCAGGCCTTTCGACAGTTCTATGTAGTACAATTATGCGTATGAACTACAACATCAAGGGAACGGATCTGAGCATTACTCCTGAGATTAGAAGTTACGTCGAGAAGCGCCTTTCGGTTTGTGACAAGTTCATTTCGACCGACCCGACGGTCCATGCCGACGTCGAGCTGGAGTTTCGCTCGCGGCAGGAGGGCGAGAAGTATCGCGCCGAGATAACCGTGACGACGACCAATGGGATGCATCGCATCGAGGAGGAGGGTGGCTCGCTCCACGAGGCGATCGACCTCATGGCGGGGGAGTTGGCCAAGAAGTTGGGTCAGGACAAGAAGCGCAAGCAGCACTTCGTGCGCGAGAGTGCGGCACGGTTCAAAGATTTTGTCCGCGGCTTTCGCGACCGATTCTAACTATTTCTGCGGGCTAAGGCCGCGCATGAAGTCGGCGTAGTCCATTTCCTTTTTGCCCTCGGGGATGACGCGGGTGATTTGGAGTACGCCGTCGACAAAGTCGGCGTCGGTCACGATGACGCGAATCGGTGTGCCGCGGCGCTCGGTCATAAAGTAGGCGCGAGGGCTTTTGTCGAACGCGCGGATTTTCAGAAAATTCTCCCGACCCTCAACACCCGTCGTTGCAACTGGGGCGTGCCCTGCGAAGCCTTGGCGAAGTAGGGCGTCGGTATCTGTAAACTTTTTCGTATAGGTCGCGAGCGACTCATTCTGCGGCGCGGGCTCGATCTCGCCGGCAATCCACGGCACCATGGTCTCGGCAAGCAACGTGCCGCCTTCTTGGGCGAGGAGTTCCTCGAACATGCTGCCCTGCGGTGGCCAATCCTCGGCGTCGAGTTCGATGCGGCCTTGTGCCACGACCGGGCCCGCATCCATTTTTTCTTCAAGGAGCATTACTGAGACGCCGGTCACACGTTCGTCTGCCAAAATAGCCGAGAGGACGGGCGAGGGGCCGCGGAACTTCGGCAACAGTGACGGGTGCACATTGAGGCAGCCGCGGCGCGGGAGGTCGAGGATATTTTTTGGGATGAGTTTGGCGTACATGGCAACCACGAAGACGTCCCAGTCGGTGTTGGCAAGCTCGGCCACGAACGATTCGTCTTTGAGGGTCGTGGGCGTCAGCACATCGATGCCGCGAGACTCGGCCCATTTGTGGACGGGCGACTTCGCAACGTCCAGGCCGCGGCCCTGGGGTTTGCCGGGGGCTGTCACGACGAGGGCGGGGAGCATGCCCTTCAACTCAAGTTGTTCGAGCACGCGAACCGAGATGTGCGGCGTGCCAAAGAAGACGAACAGCGGTTTTTTATCGCTCATATATATAGTGAGAATGATTATTCGTCGTGCTCGGGGAACTCGGTCGCCTTGGTCTCCTCGTCGGTGATGCGCAGTGCCTTGTCGATGTAGAGCGTGCCGTCGAGGTGATCGCACTCGTGTTGAAAGATGTGTGCGATGAGGCCCGAGCCGTGGTAGACGAACGCCTCGCCTCGCTCGTCGCGCGCGCGGACGCTGGCTTTTTCGTGGCGCAATACCGTGCCGTATTTGCCGCGCACCGAGAGGCAGCCTTCAGACATCTCGAGCTTCTTTTTGGAGAGGCGGAAGATTTCGGGATTGATGAAGGTCTTGTCGGGCGGGGGAGGCAAGCCTTTGTCTTTTTGTTTGTCGGTCTGGAAGGAGCGGCCCGCCACGACGAAGATGCGCAGCGGCTCGCCTATTTGGGGTGCGGCAATCGCCACGCCAAACTCCTCTTTGGCAAGGGTCGCCTTCATCTTGGCGATGATTTTTTTCAGTTTGGGCGAGGTGATGTCGTGCACGAGGACCGTTTTGGCGGTGCCACGCAACACCGGGTCGCCGACTTGGACGATTGCGTCTGACATATCCCTATACTATGCCGTTTTTCGGAAAAAAAGAAAGCCCTGTACGGTTTTTATGCGTCGGGCTTTCTTGGTATACTTCACCCATGCAACACATCAGCTCATCACTGGGAGCTCCCGATCGCAAGCGCGAAAAGGTGACCGAGCGCGGCGAGCTGATGCGGTATTTCATGAAATCGCTCAACGTCTCGCGCATCGCCGACGGGATCTACCCATTGAGCATGGCGCGGATGGGGAAGATCCTCGAGGCCATACCCACCAAGGATCTGTATTACCTGAAGAGCGTCTGCGACAAGGCGCCCAACTTCTCGAAAAAGTTTTGGTGGGAGATCAATCCCAAAAAGCACACTCCCGAGGAGAAGGCGAAGCAGGAGGCGAAGTTCGCGGCGATGAAGAAGCAGTC
Organism: Candidatus Adlerbacteria bacterium; assembly: GCA_903884345.1. GTDB lineage: Bacteria > Patescibacteriota > Minisyncoccia > Phycocordibacterales > SBAW01 > GWA1-54-10. The sequence continues at coordinate 4,874 of CAISEE010000014.1, forward strand.
TACCAATAATCAGGACCCATACTAAATCATGCGAGAGAAATTTCTGGTCGAGGGGCTCGGCGGTAAAAAGACGCTGCGCGGCGAGATACCGGTTCGTGGCGCAAAAAACGCGGCGCTGAAATTCTTGGCAGCCAGTGCGCTGTTTGAAGATGTAATCGTCTTCGAGAACGTGCCCGACATCGAAGACGTGCGCCGCATGAAAGAACTCTTGCGTGCGGCAGGGGCCGAGGTGGTGACCGACGGCGAGCGGGTGACTGTCACGCCGCCCGAAACCTGGAACACGGCGCTCGATCAAACCATCGCCAAGCGCATGCGCGCCTCGATCGTCATGACGGGTCCTATGCTTGCACGCGCGGGCGAAGTCTCGTTTCCATTTCCCGGCGGCTGCGTCTTGGGCGAGCGCCCGATCGACCTTTTCATCATGGGCTTTACCGCGCTGGGTGCCACAGTTATTGAAGAGAACGACTTCTTTACGGTAAAGGCACCCGAAGCAGGGCTTCATGGTGCCAAGATTTTCTTGCCCATCGTCTCAGTTGGTGCGACTGAGACACTCATGTTCGCGGCAGCCTTGGCGCACGGCGAGACGATTCTTGAGAACGTCGCGATGGAGCCCGAGATTATTGCCGAGGCGGAGTTTCTTAACGCATGCGGCGCGCACATCGAAGGCGCAGGCACCTCGACCATTCGCATCGTCGGCACGGGCGGTGTGCCACTTTCGGCAAACAGCCAGACCTTCACCATCATTCCCGATCGCCTCGAGGCAGGGAGCTTCGTCATTCTTGCCGCACTCGCCGCAGACGACGTCACGGTGACGCGTTGCGAGCCTGCACACTTGGGCGCACTTACGACACTCCTCCAGCGTGCCGGGGTTAATCTTGAAATCGGCAAGGACTCCATTCGCGTGCGAGCAGGGGAGACGCCGCTCACCAGTGTTTGTGTGCGCACGCACGAGTACCCAGGGTTCCCGACCGACCTGCAAGCACCGATGGCGGTCTTCCTCACGCAGTGCGAGGGCGACGCGACCATCCTCGAGACCATCTACGACGGCCGCTTCCGCTACGCCGAGGATTTGGCGCGCACCGGGGCTGACATGACGGTCATGAATCCGCACCAGGTCTTGGTCCGCGGCCCACGCAAACTCACCCGTGCCAACCTCGAGAGCCCCGACATCCGCGCGGGGTTAGCCTACCTCATCGCGGCAATCGTCGCCGAAGGCACCTCGGGCATCGACAACGCATACTTAATCGACCGCGGCTACGCCCACATCGAAGACCGCCTCTCGACCTTGGGCCTCACCATCCGCCGCGAGGAGGTGGTGTAAAACATTTACACAAAAAAGAGTAAAGCGCCGGATATGCTCCGGCGCTTTTTGTAACTGACTACTGTTTTAAGCCGCGGTTACATGACGAGTCTTTTGTAGGCACGATAACTCATGGCACCCAAGACGAGAGTTGTGAGACCAAGCAGTATGAGTGCGTTGATGAGACCCAGATGATCCATCCCAACGCCAAATACAGCCAGACCAATGATCGCCGCGAAATTAGCGGCTGACGACTGAGTCGATAGCATCGTCGCGCGAATCTCGCTCGCCACGTGTCGGTGGATGTAGTCACCGACGAATGGTCGTACAAACCCGCGCACGATATTTTGTACGACAACAAGGAACGCGCAAGGCTGTATTGGTACCAGCCCCATTATAAGGATGGGAATCCCTACAAACGGGACCGTGAACGAGACACAGCGCTTCTCCCCCAAGTAGCGCTCAATCTGCTGAGCGTAGTGGCTCGAAAGCCACGCTACCATGTTGAGGAAAAAGAAGATGAGACCCCAGTATGCCACGTTAAGTTCAATCAGCTCGAAGTACGGGTTGTAGGTGAAGAACCACACTTTTGACGTGGTCATCACCAGTGCGGCGAACCCGACCATCCAACGCAGTTCAACGGAGTGGCGGATGAACGATAATCCTTGCCTCAACACGCAGAACTGTTTTTGCACCGAGTATCTCTCGGTACGCGCTGGCTCGTTAAAGCAGAGCGCCGCGAGCAGCGGTATTAGTGTGAACGGCAAACCAATGATGAGTGGCAGTCGCGGGTTGATGCTTGCGAACACTCCAGTTGCAAGCGAACAGAAGGCTATGACGATCAGACGTAGGCCGATCGCACGTCCTTCGATTCGTTTATACTCGGCTTCTTTGCCGCACTCTTTGAGTGTTTCGAAGAGCAAAGCGGTATCGGCTCCGGACTGCATGGTGAAGCCAATAGCCCAAAGAATATTTCCTACCCATGCCTCCGCCGGGTTACGCATGGTAGTGAAAACGCACACGCTTGCGAATAAGAATGTTCGCCCGATTATGATTGTCTTCTTGCGGCCGATAACATCGGCAAGCGCGCCCGACGGGATATCGAGTGCGACGCATATCCCAAGCACTACTGCCTCCATGTAGTAGATGTCGGACAGCGACATGTGCGCGAGGTTTTGAAGCGACGCGATGACAATGGGTCCCCAAAACAGTGGCTCGTTGAACAATGCGTATATTCGGTATAGCAGGATATTGCGCCTGCAGGCGAATTCGTCCACGTTGGTACTCCTCGGTTGTGTGTTGTGAAAGAACGTCTGAATACAAAACCCTCGGCGTTGTATCCAGCCGAGGGTTTTCTAGGAGTCTTGTGGTTGGTCCCTTTAAGAGGTCATACAAAATCCACGGCTGTATACAATTTGGCTCGTGCCGTTGGTGACGGCAAAAAGCGCCCACGACGGCTGGGCAATTGAGCACGTATACATCTCATGAATCTTGTAATTCATGGTTATAAATATACACGAATAGGCGCGCGTGTCAATACTCTGCGGTCTGGGGGTGTTCTGGATTCGTACGTATAACAAAAAGCCGCCCGCGAGGACGGCTCTTTTCATGAGTCGTCGCCCGTGGGCGGTGAGTTAATTGCGGTGGAGGATGATTTCGTATTTGTGAATGCACCGGTCGACGAAGTTATCTTGCCTATATTCTTTGATGAAAGCCATCGTAAATCCGTCGATCAGCGAGTCGATTTCTTCTCTTCGCAGAGTGAAATAGAATGGCCGGTCTCCCGGAGTTTTCCACCGGGCTTCGGTTCCCAACACATTGAAGGCGAACGTGCCTCCTGGCAGTAATCCTCTCCGTACATTTTCGACTACCGTACATACATCGGCAAAGTCGAGGAACGGAAGCACCGCATCGGCGAGTACAAAATCGAACTCGCAGATTTCAGGCACATAGTCCTGCGCCCTCTGCCGATGGAGCTCGGCACCAAGTGGTACTTCTCCATATGGCTGTGGGTCAATCCCAGCAACTCGTTCAAAACCTTGTTCCAGTAAAAATTTAGTATTCCTGAAATTTCCGCATCCAAAGTCGATAGCCACCTTGGGGCAGAGTAGACGCGTTGTGATGGCGTACCTCGTGAAGATTGACGGAGTTTTGTCTGTTCTCGCATGATGTCTGGTCCAATCGTACGAAAGATCCATGTCGATGTTCCCTTGATTTCCTTGTATTACTATGGCACAAGTCTAATAGAAGAGCAAGTGCCAGACGTTCCAGTTTGTTTTGCTGCCGCTTCTCTAGTATCATTGCAGGCAATGGGGTTTTTATCGCCGAAATTGGGAATCGACTTGGGAACGGCCAACACGCTCGTGTTCGTTCCTGGTAAAGGCGTCGTTCTCAACGAGCCGTCGGTGGTGGCCATCTCCGAAATCGACAAGCGTATCCTCGCGGTGGGGGCTGATGCGAAGGAAATGATCGGCCGCACGCCGGGCGAGATTATCGCGTACCGTCCGCTCAAAGACGGCGTCATTGCCGACTACCGCGTCACCCAGGCGATGCTGCGCCACTTCATCTCTAAAGCCATGGGGCGCTTTCAAGTGTTTCGCCCCGATGTCATGGTGTCGGTCCCGACGGGCGTGACCTCGACCGAGCGCCGTGCCGTCGTCGAGGCGGCTATCCGCGCGGGTGCCCGCAATGCCTATGTTGTCAAGGAGTCGGTCCTGGCGGCAATCGGCGCGGGCATCCCGATTAATGAACCGCGCGGGCATATGCTCGTCGATATGGGTGGCGGCACGTCGGACATCGCGGTCATTTCGCTTGGCGGTATCGTCGCCTCGACCTCGGTCAAATGCGCAGGGGATCGCTTCGACCACGCCATCGCCGACTACATCAAGAAGACTTATAACCTCGGTATCGGCGACAAGACGGCCGAGGACGTGAAGATCGGTATCGGCTCGGCCGTACCCGTCGAGGAAGAACTCGTCATGACCGTGCGCGGGCGCGACTTCATCACGGGGCTCCCGCGCTCGTGCGAACTCAAAACCAACGATATCGTTAAAGCGATGGGCAAGGAGTTGCGCGAAATCATCAAGGGCATCCGCGACGTGCTCCAAGAGACGCCGCCCGAACTTGCGAGCGACATCATCGACAGTGGTATCACGCTTACCGGCGGCACCTCGCAGCTGCGCCATTTCCCCGAACTCATTTTGCGCCGCACGGGTGTGAATGCGACTCTCGCCAAAGACCCGCTCTTTTGTGTGGCACGCGGCACCGGCATCGCGCTCGAACACCTCGACACCTACAAGAAGGCGATCATCGCCAAGCGATAGTGGTACTCTATATATAGTATGCGCGAGCATCATGCGTATCTTTGCGAAGGGTCGATGGCGCTCTTGCCCGCGCTCGTCGCTTCGGCGTGTGCGCTGTTTAAGTTTAGCCGCGAGCACAATCCCGACCTCCACGTCGAGTCGATCGAGAAGTTTGGCATCGACGAGTCGCGTGCCTTGATCGAGCAGGCGAGCCTGCGCAGCACCAGCGGTCGCACACTTTTTATACTCGCCATTCAATCAATCACCAGCGAGGCCCAGCAAGCACTCCTCAAACTCTTTGAAGAGCCCACACCCGGCACCATCTTTGTGCTCCTCGTGCCGCACGGCTCGCTTCAGGGGACGCTGCGCTCGCGCTTCATCGACTACCCCGAGCGGCTCACCGCGTTGGCAGGGCAAGGCAGCGACGCGATTGACTTTATGTCGTGGCCCTACAAGAAGCGCAGCGACTGGATTGCCGCGTTTCTGAAAGACGAAGAACAGGTGCGCGAGCGAACGCGAACCTTCCTCGACGAACTTGAGGCGGCGCTCTATGCAAAACTGGAGGCATTGACCGGTGCCCTGCGGCAGGAGTTGCTCATGAGCCTTGGCGACGTCGCACACTTTCGCACGTACCTCGGCGACCGCGCGCCGTCTTTAAAAATGATTCTCGAACACTTCGCCGCGACGGTCCCAACCATCGCTGCCAACAACTAACCATGAAGCCGATTCTTTTCTTCGATTTTGATATGACCATCTGCCGCGACCGTTTTTGGCGCAGCCTCGGCGCGTACGACTACGACCGTATTCAAACCATGATCAGCGTCGACCACGCGGCGATGTTTGAGGAGTGGATGCGCGGCAAGTGGACCTCCGAGGAGATTAACCGCTTCATCGCCAACCATCTCGACATTCCCTACGAGACGCTGTGGGACGCGTTCGTGACCGACGCCAAGACCATGTACGTGGCGCCCGAGACCCTCGAGCGGGTCGCCGCACTGCGAGACAAATTTCACACCGTGCTCGTCACGATTAACGTCGACTCGTTCGGCCGGTTCACCGTCCCCGCACTGGGGCTCGACGCGTACTTCGACCGCATCGACAATTCGAGCGACCACGGGCGCTTTAAGTACGATGATGATGGCGCACTCTTTGCCGACTTGGCCCGCGAGCTTGCGGCGCCGATTACCGACTCGTTCCTCTTCGACGACTCGCCCCGCAACTGCGAGGTCTTCGCAAAACTCGGTGGCACCGCCTGCCAGGTCGATAATGACCGCACCGTCGTGACCTACCTTGACCAGCTGATCGAGCGGGTGGATTGATATGCCGAAGACGATACTGCGGCAATTCATGGCGATGCGTGCGTCGGTGCGATCGATTATCTTCCTCTTTTGGATATATGCATTCACGGGCAGCATGGTCGGCGTCTTTACGCAGATTTTTCTCTATCAAAAGTTCGCGAGCCTGACACTCAACACCTTCGCTGCGATAGTCTTCTATACGGGAATCATGGTCGGCTTCTGTGTGCCGGGGCTTGCAGCCGCACGCTGGCACCTCAACATAAAGCAAGGCTTCTTGTGGAGTTTTTTGGTTATGGGTGCGTCACTCTTGTATCTGCTGCGGGTCACGAATGTGACGCAAGCGTACGCGGCGATGTTTGTGTGGGGTGTGGGGCAGGGGATTTATTGGCTCACGGTCAACACGTTCGAGCTGTCCGAGACCGAGGATGGCGAGCGCGACCTCTACGCATCGCTGTCGAGTGCAGGTGATCAAATTCTCTCGCTCGGCGGCCCCGCGCTCGCGACGTTGCTCATTTGGCTATCGAGCGCGGTGCTACATTGGGGCGCCTTCACAATGCTCTTCTCGGTGGCGCCGGTTATCTATCTTTTGGGATTCTTCTGCTTCTCGAGCATCCGCGACTATCGACCGCAGCAAATCCGCGGGGCTGATTTCAAACATTTCTTCCTCGACCGGCAAAATCAAGCAGCGCAACTTTACACAGCGGGGACCGGTATCCAGCACTCCGTGGGGACGGTCATCCCGCCGCTTGTGATTTTGCTCATTTTGGGCAGCGCGATTCGCGTCGGTATGTATGACACGCTCTTCGCGATATTCTCCGCACTCTGCATCCTCGTCGTTGCGCGCTACCGTACGCCGTCTAATCGGTTGTTTATTTACGGAGTGACCTCGCTATGCCTGGCTCTCGCGACCATGTGGTTCGGTTTCGCATTCAGTTTCGCAGCGCTCGTCATCTACACGGTAGTCGAAGGATTGTTGTCGCCCGTCATGAACGTATCGTCGCACGTCATCGACCTCAGTTCGATGGAGATAGGTCGCAGCGAATCGGATTTCTATGCGACGATGATTCTGCGCGATTTCTTCCTCTGGGTGTGGCGCTGCGCGGGAGGTGTGCTATTGCTCGGCATCATCGAGGTACTCGGCACTGACCGACTCTCACTCTCGGTCGGTCTATACCTCCTCGCCGCTGGCCTCGTCATTCGCTTTGCGGGTGCGTACCTGCTGCAGCTAACGCATCGCGCAGCCGTCGCGCGAGAAGCGCTGTCGGCAAGCGTATGAATTCAAATCAGTTAATTGAACGCAAAGCACGCCTGGCGAAGCTCGATCGGGCGCTGAAGAAACTGTTCCCGCAGGCGAAAATCGAACTGAATTTTTCGACGCCGTGGGAGCTCTTGGTTGCAGTCCAGCTTTCGGCGCAATGTACCGACAAGCGCGTCAACCTCATTACTGCGACGCTGTTTGCAAAATATCCCACACTCGCAGACTACGTGCGGGCGGGGAAGACCGCGAAGGGGATTACTACATTTGAAAACGACATCCGCTCGAGCGGATTCTTTCGTAACAAGGCGAAGAATATTTTGGCCGCCGCCAAGATGATTGCCGAAAAGCATAACGAGAACGTGCCGCGAACGCTTGCTGAGCTGATTCGTATTCCTGGTGTCGGGCGAAAGACGGCAACAGTCGTGCTTGCGGCGGCCTACGGGAGAGTTGAGGGAATCACCGTCGACACGCACGTCATCCGTTTCGTACGCCGCTTCGACCTCTCGGATTACAAAGACCCCATCCGCATCGAGCGTGACCTTATGCAATTACTGCCCCGGCGTGAGTGGGCGACCTTCGTCCACCGAGTCATCTTTTATGGTCGCTACCTGGCCCCGGCGCGCCCCTACGACACAGCGAACGACCCTTTGGTGGCAATCTATCCGCCCGCAGGCACGCGGTTTCGCGCTTAGCAAGGCTCGTGTTTTGCGTCAGCCATGGTGTGGTATAATCGCGGCATGGCATACGATTTCAAACCGTTTGATAAGAAGATCGTCGAAATTACCGAGCGCCTCGCGCGCGAATTATCAGGGGTTAGGACGGGTCGTGCGACACCGGTTATCCTCGACGGCATCGCGGTCGAGAGTTACGGCACGCGCATGCCGCTCAACCAGGTCGCCAACATCGCGGTCGAGGACGCACGCACGCTGCGCATCTCGCCGTGGGACATGAGTGTCGCCAAGGAAATCGAGAAGGCGATTACGGTCGCCAACCTCGGCCTCTCGGTCGGGTCAGATGAAAAGGGTGTTCGCGTCTTCTTTCCCGAGCTCACGGCCGACCGCCGCGTCTCACTTTTGCGCATCGCCAAAGAGAAGGTCGAGGACATTCGCACCCAGCTGCGCCACGAACGCGACGACGTATGGTCCGACATCCAGGTCAAAGAGCGCGACGGCGAGATTACCGAAGACGACAAGTTCCGCCACAAAGACGAGATGCAAAAGAAGGTCGACGCCGCCAACAAGAGCTTCGACGAGGCACTTGCGCGTAAAGAAAAAGAGATCGCCGGATAATGAGCTACGTCATCTTTCTCTGTATATTGGTCGGCCTGATACTCGTCCACGAGTTGGGGCACTTTCTCGTGGCGAAGGCGTTTAAGATCCGCGTCGACGAGTTTGGCATCTTCTTCCCGCCACGCCTCTTTGCAAAAAAGTTTGGCGAGACCGAGTACTCCGTCAACATGATTCCCTTGGGCGGCTTCGTGCGCATCTTCGGCGAGAATCCCAAAGATGGTGCGAGCGACCCGCGTAGCCTCTCGCGCAAATCGCGCTTCGTACAAGCAGCGGTCTTGGTTGCCGGCATCACCTTTAACATACTTTTCGCGTGGCTCGCCCTTTCGGTAGGGTACATGGTGGGCATGCAGACGTCGGTTGATCACGCGGGGTTTGGGCAGGTGCAAAACGCGCATGTGTTAATTACCGAAGTAGTGCCCGGCTCACCGGCTGACAAAGCGGGTATCAAGCCAAACGACGTGCTCGACATGGCGCAGACGGGGACGGCGATGCTGGGTGAGCACGCGACCGCCGACCAGGTGCAGTCATTTATCTTCGCGCACCAAGACGAAAGTCTCGTCGTCACGCTCTCGCGCGGCGGGAAGAAGCTCAACCTCTTGGCCAAGCCCACCGAGGGCATCGTGCCGGGGCACAAGGCGATTGGTGTCGCGTTCGACGATGTCGGGGTGCTCAAGCTCCCGCCGCACGTGGCGCTTGCCGAAGGCGCGATTTTGACCGAGCGCATGACCGTCGCGGTGGCACAGGGGCTCGGTGGCTTCTTCATGCAGCTTGTGCGCGGGGCGGCCAACTGGGGCGGTGTCGCGGGCCCGGTCGGTATCGCCGGCATCGGGTCGGCAGCCGTAAAAACCGGATTCGCCGCGACCATCATTTTGACCGCGATGATCTCGATTAACCTCGCCATTGTGAACCTCCTCCCTATACCGGGCCTCGACGGGGGACGTCTCCTCATTGTCGCAATCGAAGGCATCATCCGCCGCCCGCTGCCCGAAAAGTGGGTCATGCGCGCGACCATCGCCGGCTTCTCGCTCCTCGCACTCCTCATGATCGTCATTACGTTCCACGACATACTGCATCTCATTCGCACGTAGCGTTTCGCGCTAGATATGTTGAAACCCCGTTCATCCGGTGACCACGTGTGTGGTCCGGATGAACGGGGTTTTCGTATCATGGCGCTACCTATATTCGGTCTCGCCGGGGGAGATTGAAGAACCTGGGTGTATTCAGACCGAAGCCCACGATATCCTGAGTCGGGAATCCGTGATCGGCCAACTCCTCTTCGGCGACTTCACGAACACGAGGTAACGCGTCAGCTCCGGTGAATGCCCAAAGCAGCGCGTTCGGCACGGCTCCGCTCTTGATGCGGTACCGCAACACGGCGCAAAACTTTTCGACGAACTGTTGGTTGTCATGGATGAACGCATGCAGTCGCGCCCAGGCTTGGCACTTAGCTTCAGGTGATAACGTCGAGACAAACAGATCTTTTTTAAGAATCTTGTACATCTGCTCGGGTGTGGGTTCGGGGTACGGCATTTCAATCGGTACCGCAACGGCGTGTTCGCTGCAATGCATATCCATGGCAGGCTTCCTTATTTATGAAGAACTTGCAAGGGTGCCTAGAGGGCAACCAATCAGTATTATTATAGCACGCATAGCGGGCGAAAGTCAATAAGCGCGATACTTTTGGCAAGCGATGCGTTTTCACGTACAATGGCTTGTATATGCGACAATCTACACTTTTTACCAAGACCCGGCGTGAGGCACCCAAGGACGAGGTTTCGAAGAACGCGCAGCTCCTCATTCGTGCCGGATTCGTCCACAAAGAGATGGCGGGTGTCTACTCGTACCTGCCACTGGGGCGTCGCGTGCTCGAGAATATCGAGAGAATCGTCCGCGAGGAGATGGATCGCATCGGCGGGCAAGAGATTCGCATGGCGACACTCCATCCGTCGGAGCCGTGGAAACAAACGGGAGCGTGGGACAATGTCGACGTGCTGTTTAAAATCAACAGCCGTACCGAAAAAGAGTACGCGCTGGGGCAAAGCGAGGAGGAAATCGTGACGCCAATCGGGCAGGAGTACCTCAACTCGTACAAAGACTTGCCGCTGAAGGTCTACCAAATCGGGCAGAAGTATCGCGACGAGCTGCGTGCTAAGTCGGGCATCATGCGCGGGCGCGAGTTCACCATGAAGGACATGTACTCCTTCCACGCGACGCAAGAGGATTTCGATAAGTTTTATGCCGAAGCCAAGGATGCGTACTTGCGCGTCTATGACCGCGTGGGGCTCGTCGCCAAAGCGACCGAAGCATCGGGCGGCGCCTTCACGACCAAACTCTCGTACGAGTTTATGGTATTAACCGATGCGGGCGAGGATGACATTTTGTACTGCGGCTCGTGCTCGTACTGCACTAACGTCGAGGTGAGCGAGCAGAAGGAGGGTGAGAAGTGTACGCGCTGCAATGGCGCAGGTACACTCGCACGTGCGAAGGCCTCGGAGGTGGGGAATATCTTCGACCTCGGCACCAAGTACGCCAAAGATTTTAACGTCACCTATCGCACGCAAGATGGCACCGACGCGCTCCCCATCATGGGCTGCTTCGGCATCGGCATCACGCGCCTCATGGGTGTGGTCGTCGAGGCGCTCTCGGATGCGAAAGGCATCGTGTGGCCCGAGTCGATTGCGCCATTTCGAGTGCACCTCATCGAACTTTCAAACGGCAACAAAGACGTCGAGAGCGAGGCGGCTGAGCTCTATCGCGAACTCACCGCGGCCAAGATTCCCGTCCTCTGGGACGATCGCGAGGCGCGCGCGGGTGAGAAATTTGCCGACAGTGATTTGATCGGCATCCCGCTTCGCGTCATCGTGTCCGAGAAGACCGTCGCCTCGGGCAAGTTCGAGTGTGTCACCCGCGCCACGGGCAAAGTCGAACACAAGAGCATATCAGAACTCATTGGACACCTGACGCATGAATAGACTTTTCAAACGATTTCTCCCGCTGGTTTCAAACGATGTCGGCATCGATCTGGGTACCGCGAATACCTTGGTGTATTTGCGCGGGAAGGGGATCGTCGTCAACGAGCCGTCGGTCGTGGCGCTCAATAAAAAGACGGGGCAGGTCGTTGCCGTGGGGTCGGCCGCTAAAGACATGCTCGGGCGCACACCGGGGCACTTGGTCGCGGTCAAACCGCTGGTGGGCGGCGTCGTCTCGGACTTCGAGGCGACCGAAGAGATGCTGGCCTACCTCATGAATCGCGCACAAGGCTCGTCGCGCAAGATGCTGGGTCCGCGTGCGGTCATCGGCGTGCCGTCGGGGATCACCAACGTCGAGATGCGTGCCGTCAAAGACGCGGCGCAAAACGCGGGCGCGCGCGAGGTCTTCATCGTCGAAGAGCCGATCGCGGCGGCGCTCGGCATTCGCCTGCCCATTCGCGAGGCGGTGGGGAGCATGGTCGTCGACATCGGCGGCGGCACCTCTGACATTGCGGTCCTCTCGCTCGGCGGCATCGTCCGCGCAAAGAACCTGCGCATCGCGGGCGACAAACTCAATGCCGACATCATCGGCTACGTGCGCTCCGAATTTAAGATACTCATCGGCGAGAAGACGGCCGAGTCGGTCAAGATCGCGATCGGCTCGGTCATCGAAGGTGATGGTCGCGTCGAGGCGCTCATTCGCGGGCGCGACCTCATCACGGGTCTGCCGCGCGAGGTCATCTTGACCGACTCCGACGTGCGCGAGGCTATCTCGCAATCGATCGACACGTTGGTCGAGGCGGTGCGCGAGACGCTCGAGACGACACCGCCCGAGATTTTGGCCGACATCATGCGAAACGGGTTGGTCTTGGCCGGCGGCGGGGCGCTCCTTAAAGGTCTCGACGCGCTTTTGGCGCAGTGGCTCAAAGTCCCGGTCATCGTCGCCGACGATCCGCTGACGGCAGTCGCACGCGGCACCGGCGTCATCCTCGAGAACCTCGATTTCTATCAGGATATGTTGCTCGAACATGAGGACGACCTCGTCTAAACGCACGCCACTGAATCGGGCGTCGGGTCGCATGCTGCGATCGCCGTCGACCTTCTTTTCGATACTTGCGCTCGTTGTACTGATTCTCGTCGTCTTCCTGTGGCGCGATGGCGTTGCCAGCGTCTTTTGGCGCGGTGCGGTGCCGGTCCTCGACGCGCGGGGCGGTCTTTCAAGCGACGTCGGCGGCGTGTTCGCGCAGTTTTCGTCGAAGGCCGAGCTTGCGGCCGAGAACGCGCGCCTATCAGACGCACTCGCGTCGACCTCGGCGGCGCTCCTTGATCGTGACCTCCTGTACCAAGAGAATCTCGACCTCAAACTGCGCCTCGGTCGCGACGCGTCGGTACCGACCATTCTTGCTGGCGTCGTCATGCGTCCGCCTGCGGTGCCCTACGACACGCTCACCATCGATGCCGGCCAGGGCGAAGGGGTAACCCGGGGCGACCTCGTTTCGGCTGGCGGGACCACGTTGATCGGATCGGTCGACACGGTGTACGCGCATGCCTCGCGCGTCGTCCTCTTTTCGGCGCCGGGGCAAAGCTATGACGCACTCCTGTCGATGACCGACCAGGCGGGGGTGGCGACGACGATACCGGTCCACGTCGAAGGGCAGGGTGCGGGTTCGTTCACGGCTCAGGTGCCAAGCGGCACCGTCGTCGCGGCCGGTAACACGATTCTTTTTTCTGGCATCGCCACCGGCTTCGTTGGCTTCGTGTCTCACGTTGAGGCGAACGAGGGTGATTCGTTCGAGACTCTGTACGCGCGGCTTCCGGTCGATCCGCTCGGTCTTCGATTCGTCGAGGTGCGCCGCAATGCTCATGGACAGTAAGCGATCCATTCTCACGCTGGTCATCGCGCTGTGTGCGGTTGCGGGTTTTGCGGTGCCTTGCTGGCAGCTCGCGATACTTGCAGTACTCGCCGCGGCGATCTCTGGTCGATATGCGCTCGCCGTCTGTCTGGGGTTGCTCCTGGATATCGCGTATGGAGTGCCCGTGGGCGTCCTGCACGCACTGCTATTCCCGTTCACACTCTTGGCATTGATCACCGTTGGGGGTGCCTTCGTGATGAGCAATTCGCTGCGCAAGAAGCCGGCCGATAGGCTATACTAGTTCTCTATGCGACGACTCTGGGGCAGAAAACACCGCGTACAATCGGCCGAAGTCCAGCCGGATGAGATTCTTATCGACTCGTCGAACGTTCCCGAGTTTGACCGCGACCAGTTCGAGGGCCGCATCGAGCGCCCGTTTGGTCGGCGGTCGTTTTTCTTTGCGGGAGGATTGATCGCGCTCATTTTTGCCGGATACATCGTGCGCGCGGGCGTGCTCGAGCTGGTGCGTGGCGCGTCGTACGCCGCACGCGCCAAGAACAATCAACTGTCCGAGCAGGTGCTCTTCGCCGATCGCGGCGTCATCGTCGACCGCACGGGCACGCCGCTGGCATACAACACACGCGCGTCGGTGACGGACGATTTCGCCGAACGCGTCTACGCGGATTTTCGCGGGCTCGCGCACGTGGTGGGCTACGTCAAACCGCCCGCGAAGGATTCGACGGGCACCTACTTTCGCGATGCGTTCGTCGGTGTCGACGGCGCCGAGCGCGCGTTCGATGCGGCGCTCATGGGCAAAAACGGCATGAAGCTCTCGGAGACCGACGCGCACGGCAAAGTCGTCTCCGAGAGTGCCGTGCAACCGCAACAGGCCGGACAAAAAATCACACTCTCGATCGACGCCAAGGTGACGCAAGGACTCTATGACGCGATAGCCGCGCGCGCCGACTCGTCGAAGTTTCAGGGCGGGGCGGGTGTCATTATGGATGTGAAGACCGGCGAGATTTTAGCGCTTACCAGTTACCCCGAGTATTCGCAAAATGCGCTCGAGGCGGGCGACGCCGATGAGTTGAAGAAACTAAACGCCGACAACCGCCGCCCCTTCCTCGACCGCGTGACCAACGGGCTCTACGCACCGGGCTCGATCGTAAAGCCGGTGGTGGGCTCGGCAGCGCTGACCGAAGGGGTCATCGACGAGAACAAACAGATTCTCTCTACCGGGCAAATCAGCCTGCCCAACCCCTACGACCCGGCGCATCCGTCCATCTTCCGCGACTGGCGCGCCAACGGGTGGGTCGACGTGCGCCATGCGATCGCGTACTCGTCGGACGTGTATTTTTATGAAGTCGGCGGCGGGTTCGAGGACCAGCTCGGTCTCGGGATTGATCGCCTCGACAAATACTTCCGCATGTTCGGGTACGGCTCAGACGCGGGCCTGCCTGGCTTCACCGAAGCGGCGGGGAACATCCCGACGCCGCTGTGGAAGGCGAAGGCGTTCCCCGAGGATCCGACCTGGCGCATCGGCGACACCTACCACACCGCCATCGGCCAATACGGCATGCAGGTGACGCCGCTGCAAGCCGTGCGCGAGGCTGCCGCGATTGCCAACGGCGGGACGCTTCTGACGCCAACACTCGTCGCCAGTTCGACGCCGACGGGGACACAGCTGCCTATTAGTGCGCATACGTTCGAGGTCATTCGCGAGGGGATGCGATTAGGTGTGACCGACGGTATCGCCACCGCGGTGAAGTTCGACGCCATCCATGTGGCCGCGAAAACGGGAACGGCGCAGATCGGTGCGCACAACGAGTTCGTCAATTCGTGGATGATCGGCTTCTTCCCATACGAACATCCGCGTTACGCGTACGCCGTCGTGCTCGAGCGTGCGCCCGCACACACCGCGATGGGGTCGCCCGCGGTCATGGGAACCTTCCTCTCGTGGATGTATCAAAACGAGCCGCAGTATCTGCAGTAGGCGCCGTTTCGCTCCATTGACTTATCAGGTGGTTCCGTTACACTTATGGCGCAATGGGCGACAGATAACCAATAACTATGACTACTGAAGAATTTATTTCACAAGAGAAATTCGAGGAGCTGACGAAAGAATTGGAGGAGTTGCGCACGACGCGCCGCCGAGAGGTGGCCGAGCAGTTGGAGTACGCTCGCTCACTCGGAGATCTTTCCGAAAACGCCGAGTACCACGAGGCGCGCGAGATGCAGTCGTCGGTCGAGGAGCGCATCCTCAAACTCGAGGCGATTCTTAAAAATGCCAAGATCGTCAAAGGTGCTAAGAGCGACGTCATCGGCATGGGCTCGTCGGTCATGGTCAAGAAGGTAGATGCCGACGAGAAGCGCGAGTACACATTGGTCGGCGCCGAAGAAGCCGACATGTTCTCGGGCAAGATCTCATACCGCTCGCCGTTGGGCAACGCGCTCTTGGGCAAGAAGAAGGGCGACGAATTTTCATTCCACACACCCAAAGGAACGCAGCGCTACAAAATCCTCGACGTAAAGTAAGACGCGAATCGAAAAAATCCCCGACACTGGTCGGGGATTTTTTTATGTACAGATTATTGGCGCCAGCCCTTACCCCGCGGCTTGCCGCGGGTTCCCTGTAGGAAAGTCTGAAAACCCTCGGTTTTCAGATATGATAGGCACATGGGCGTCACCCGAAGCAACCACTGCGTCTATGACACGCACTACCACGTCGTC
>CAISEE010000015.1 GCA_903884345.1 Candidatus Adlerbacteria bacterium
TACAGTCGCTCGACCTTAAGGAGGTGATTCGGCACAAGGTGCTAGAGGCGTATGCGCAGGTGGGGCGGCCGGTGTTGGTGGAGGATGTATCGTTGGAATTCGTGGCGCTTGGGCGGCTGCCGGGGACGTTTATCCGGTGGTTTCAGGAAGAATTGTCTTCAAAGGAATTGTGTACGTTGCTCGACGGTAAGGATCGCGCGGCAATCGCGCGGTGTATGTTCGGCTACTACGATGGCCGCGAGGAGCACTATTTCGAGGGCGAGCTCAAGGGGCGCATCCCCGAGCAGCCTTCCGGCACAGGCGGCTTTGGTTGGGACCCGATCTTTATCCCCGAAGGCTACGACGTCACTCGAGCAGAACTCGACGAAGAGGGCGACCGCCTGACCTACCTCACGCTCAAACCTTTCGGTTTAAAGAAAGAAATGGGAGGCTGATCTACGCGCCATCGCGCAGTAATTGCGAGATGATTTTGTAGCGACGGTCACGGCGCAAGCCGTGGTGTACCGCGAGCTTTTTCTTGAGTGCAGAAAAGGAGCCGTCCAGCGTGTTGGTCGTATTTGGTATATGGAGTTCGGGATATCTTTGATAGGTAAACAGATATGGGAGGTTTGTTTTGAGTGATCGGTACGCCGAACGCACATTTTTATGCGTGTAGTGCCATTTCTTCTGGCCGGTAACGAAGGTCTCAGTCGTCTTCTCTTCGATGAAGCTGCTCCACGTCTGGTGCCAGATTGCAAGTGCGGCAGCAAACGCAGCTTCGTTTGTCTTGGTGAGTGTGAGCACGAGTGTGCGCAACTCTCTACCCGCATCAGTTTTGGGACGGCGGGTGAGATACTTCGTCACCTGTTTGATCTGGTGGAATTGACACATCTGTACGGGAATATCCTTGAAGACGTTGAAGAAACCGCGCCTGCCGTCTACGACCGCTGCAAGGAATGTCCAACCCCTCTCTTCCAGTATGTGGCGCCCATAGTGATAGTGCGCCATGCGCTCTCCCTCAACCTCCTGCCACCAGATGTTTTGCTTGAGATCATGGGAGCGGAATACACATACGCCATAGCTCCGACCCCAGAACGTAGTGTCGGTGATGAAGACGGATGATTGTGGTGTGTGCGTGTGTGCAGTGACCGTCACCGTATCAAGGCGATTACGCACCCACACGTGCGAGTGTTGATGCGTATGCGAGAGTTGTGCAAGTGTCTGCTTACCTTGGACGTATGCATTCCAGAGTGTGCTGTTTGTACCACGCCGTGTGGATTGAAATTGGTGCCCGCAGTTTAGACACTTGTACCTGCGCAGACCACGGCGCACACCATTCTTTTTGGTGCGATGGTCGCCACACGCGGGGCATCTTTTGCCCCTTTTTTAGCATGCATTGTAGAAATTATTCACTTTAGCTTGTAGTTAAGCCATCATACATCAAAATCAGCCTCCCGAAACTTTCTTTAACTCGAGGATGTCCCTCTGCAGTTCCAGAACTTAACCCGAAGACAGGAGGCAGACTTGAGTATCAACATCTACGACCTTTACCTAAAGGTCTTGCTTTGGATCAGTGCCGCGCTCGCGCGGCACGTCTACAACCTCAGCGATCGCTGGGGTGTGACTGGCAACCCGGCGCAGGAGAACGCCGCATGGAAGGCGCAGGAGCCACTCATCCTGCAGCATGGCTACTACCGCTGCCCCAGCTGCTTCTGGGCGACGAGGGAGGAGGACGAACACCTCAAACCGGGCACATGGTGTCATACCGAGACGACTCATGGCGCCCACTCTGACGGCACGGGCGACGCCCCTTGGGCAGCCGAAGACGGGCCGACAGCGCGGGAGGA
>CAISEE010000016.1 GCA_903884345.1 Candidatus Adlerbacteria bacterium
CATTGCGTCAGTGACTGAGGAAGAGTTGCACGAGGTGCATGCCTTTCTCAACGACCGACCGAGGGAGTGTTTGGGGTTTGCGAGTCCGATGGAGTATTATCCAGATATTCAGACTGTCCTACTTGAGGGGTAGCTAGAGGTGTTCGGACGCCCACGGCACTATAGTACAGTCGGGTGCTTTGTCAACACATGTGCCTTGCGTTTTTCGATATCCCTGTTGTATGATTTTTTAGGAAGAAGGGGGTTCGTATGCTATTGGAGGCCGAGTGCGAAAAAGTCGCCGACATGCCATATCAACGCGAGACGCGGCCGAGCGAATTGCCGTGTACTGCAGCTCGAAAGATGCTAGCGGCGGTCGGTGATGCGGTGCCGAGTGCTGCACAAACAGCGGCATTTGGCGAAGTAACGAAATGGTGCCCGTGCTGGTTTGGGTGCGGCAGATGCCGCGCGAAATGGATGTTTCCGCACCTGTTACCGTTCGTGCGTCGGTTTGAGTGGTAGCGAGTGGTTTGAGGTCCAGCCCTGTGCTGGGCCTCTTTCTTTTGCAAGAAGGGTGTCAAGCGATTTTCTTTACGGCAGGCGCATTTTGCGACATGATACAGGTATGACGACCTCCTACCATGAGTACTTCCGCGGCAAGTGCATCACCCTGATGGGGCTGGGGCTGTTGGGGCGCGGCGTGGGGGACGCACGGTTTTTGGCCGAGTGCGGGGCCGAGCTCATCGTGACCGATAAAAAGAGCGCGGAGGAGCTCGCCACGTCGGTGGCCGAACTCAGCGACTTGCCCAACATCACCTTTCGCCTGGGCGAGCACAATCTCGAAGATTTTCGCGACCGTGACCTTATCATCAAGGCCGCCGGCGTGCCGCAGGATTCGCCCTTCATTGCCGAGGCGCGCGCGGCGGGCATCCCGATTGCCATGACGACGGCGCTCTTCTCGCAGTTTGCAAAAGAAGCGGGTGCGACCATCGTGGGTGTGACGGGGACGCGCGGCAAGTCGACCACGACCGCGATGATCGCCGAGATTCTTGAGCAAGCCGGCAAATCGGTATTGGTCGGCGGCAACGTGCGCGGCGTCTCGACCTTGGCACTCTTACCTGAGGTAACGGCCGAGACGCATGCCGTGCTCGAACTCGACTCTTGGCAGCTCCAGGGGTTTGGTGAGGCGAAACTTGGTCCTGATGTCGGCGTGTTTACGACGCTCTATCCCGACCATCTCAACTATTACAAAAACGACACGGCCGCCTACCTCGCCGACAAAGCGAACATTTTTCTATACCAAGACGAGGCGGATACCATCGTCGTGGGTGAGCAGGCTGCCGACACGGTCTTGGCCCGCTACGGCGACGCGATGCCGGCGCGCCGCGTCATTGCACGCGCAACCGATGTGCCGCAGGATTGGGTGCTCGGGGTTTTGGGCGAGCACAACCGCGCCAACGCGGCGTGTGCGCTGGCGGCCGCTCGCGCGCTCGGCGTCGATGATGGCATCACACGAGCCGCCCTTCAGTCATTTCGCGGCGTGCCCGGGCGGCTGGAGAATCTCGGCGTCTTTGCGGGTGTGCGCGTCTACAACGACAACAACGCCACGACGCCCGACGCCACGCTCGCGGCGATTCGTGCGCTGACAGAAGTTGGCGTGAAGAACGTCATCCTTATTATGGGCGGCGACGATAAAGGGCTTGACATGTCGGCGCTCGTGGCCGAATTGCCGCGATGCAAAGCCGTCGTCCTATTCAAAGAGCGCGGCACTGACCGCATTCGCGAGCAGGTCTTCGCGCTCGAGCATGAAGGCCTTCAGGTATTCCAAGAGGAGGGGCTCGCGGCCTGCGTCGAACAAGCCTTCCACGTCGCGGCCGCGGGCGACATCATTCTCTACAGTCCCGCGTTCTCGTCCTTCGGCCGCTTCTTCAAAAATGAGTACGACCGCAACGATCAGTTCGTCGCACTAATCCAATCACACAATCAATCATGAAAACCCAACACATACATATGGTCGGGATCGGTGGCATCGGCATGTCGGCGCTCGCGCAATTATTCCTGGCCCAAGGCGCCGAGATCTCGGGCTGCGATCGGGGTGAGTCTCCCACGACCGAACTGTTGCGCGCCAAAGGCATTTCGGTGTCGGTGGGGCACGAGGAGGCGCACATTACGAGCGAGACCACACTCCTTATATATAGCGATGCCATTCCCGCCGACAATCCCGAGCGCGTGAAGGCACGCGAGCAGGGCATCGAGGAGCTTTCGTACTTTGCGGCGCTGGGTCGGGCGGCCGAAGGGAAGCGCGTCATCGCGGTTGCAGGCACGCACGGCAAGACCACGACCACGGCCATGATCGGCAAGATGCTGATTGATGCGGGCGAGGACCCCACGGTCGTCGTCGGGAGTATCGTCACCGACTTCAAGAGCAACTACCGCGAAGGCAAGAGCGACATCTTCGTCGTCGAGGCCTGCGAGTATCGTCGACACTTTTTGAATTTCCACCCGAAGGTTCTCGTCATCACCAACATTGAGCTCGATCACACCGACTACTTCCGCGACCTCGCCGACGTCGAGAGTGCGTTTGCCGAGTCGGTCGCGACCGTTGAAGATGGTGGTGTCGTTATCGCGGACCCGACGTCAGCCAGCGTCATCGCAGCGATTGCCAAAGCAACCGCTCCCGTCGTCGACTACGTGCAGGAGTCGGTACCGACGCTGAAACTCCCAGGCGAGTTTAATCGCGAGAACGCGCGCGCTGCTAAAGCCGCGGTGCGCGCCTTGGTGCCGGGGATTGTCGAGGAGGTGCTCGACCAGTCGCTCGAATCCTTCCATGGGACGTGGCGGCGCTTCGAGTATAAGGGGCAGCTGCCGCACGATGCGATGCTCTACGACGATTACGCGCACCAGCCCACCGCCATCCGCCGCACGATTCTCGCGGCCAAAGAGAAGTTTCCCGACAAGCGCATCGCCGTGGTCTTTCACCCGCACCTCTACTCGCGCACGCGCGACCTCTTCGACGATTTTGCGGCATCCCTGGCCCTCGTCGATGAGGCGTACGTGCTACCCATTTATGCCGCGCGTGAGGAGCCGGACCCTGCGGTCTCGCACGAATCACTCGCCGAGGCGGTCAATCAGGTTGGCGGCCACGCGCAGGCACTCGCCGATTTAGACGAGGCGACCCGTGTCCTGGCGGCGCTCCCCAAAGACGTCGTCGCCTTCACCATGGGTGCGGGCGACGTCTACCGTGCGGGCGAGGCAGCACTCCTGTTATCAATCGAAACTGCCACACAATAGTATGGGAACCCTCTCCATCGTCGCGACCCCGATCGGGAATCTCGAGGACATCACCCTGCGAGCGCTGCGCACGCTTCGTGAATGCGATGTCATCTACGCCGAGGACACGCGCGTGATTGCCAAATTGCTCACGCGCCACGAGCTTCACAAACCGCTCCAACGGATGGATGCTGCGACCGAGGGCAAGAAAGGGGAGGAGGTGGTCGCTCGACTTGCGGCAGGCGAGCGAGTGGTCTTTGTCTCCGACGCCGGCACGCCAGGAATCTCTGACCCGGGTGCACGCCTGGTCGCGTACGTGCGCGAGCATGCGCCCGAGGCAGTGATCGAGGCCATTCCCGGCCCCTCGGCCATCACGGCGCTCCTCTCGATTGCGGGCATCGATGCTACCCGGTTCTCGTTCTTCGGCTTCTTGCCGCACAAAAAAGGGCGCATGACGATGCTGCGCGAGGTCGCGGCGAGCCCGCTTCCGGTCGTCCTCTACGAGTCGCCGCACCGCATTTTAAAACTGATGGAGGAACTCGCTGCCGCGCTGCCCGCATGCCGCGTGACGGTGGGCCGCGAGCTCACCAAGATGCACGAGGAGGTCATTGCGGGCTCGCCCAGTGAGATCTCGGCGTCGCTTGAGTCCCGCGACGCGGTGCGCGGGGAATTTGTCGTTATCGTTGAGGCTATATAAATCACTTGTGATAGGATTGAGGTATGTCCAAAGAAATGAGCGTAATCGTCCTGGGGTTATTGGTCGCGTTGGTGCCGCTCTCGGGCTTTCCTGAGTCAGGTCGGACCGCGCTTATTGCGGTGTTTGGTATCGCGATTGCCGTCATCGGATTTTTGCTGCGCGGCGAAGTGCTCGCGCGCGGAAGTAAAAAGTCGGACAGTCACCCCTTCGTCGAGAGCTCAGCTGCGCCCGCGCCTGCATACCATGAGCACGAAGAAGGCGCCGAATAATTCGCTCCGCGAGTATTGGCCGTACATCGCGGCGGGCGTATTCGGCATCGCCGTCGCCGTCGCGCTGGCATACGTCGTGTTGCCGGTGGTGACCTCGGTCTCCTCAAGCGGCCCCGTCGCGGCAATCTCTAGCGTGGCGGCAGTGAGCGCCACCTCGAGCACCACAACCACCGCGACGCCCATTGCCATCTCGGGAGTCACGCACATCAAAACACCCGATGCGGTGCGTGCCATTTACATGTCGCAGTGCGTCGTCGGCACGCCATCCTTTCGCAACTCGCTGGTCTCGCTGATCGACAAGAGCGACCTTAACGCGGTCGTCATTGACGTGCGCGATTACACGGGCACCATTTCATTCCCGACCGACAACCCGCTGCTGAAAGATGCGGTCTCGACCGCCTGTGGCGCGTCTGACATGAAGGAGTTCATCGCCGAGCTCCACGCGAAAAATATCTACGTCATCGGCCGCATCACCACCTTCCAAAATCCGTACTACACCAAAATGCATCCGCACGAGGCGGTGCAGAGCAAGTCGGGCGGCGTGTGGAAAGATTACAAAGGCTTGGCCTTCGTCGACGTCGGCGCCACACCCTATTGGGAGAATGTCGTGGCGCTCGGCGAGGAATCCTATAACATGGGCTTCGATGAGCTGAACTTCGACTACGTGCGCTTCCCCTCCGACGGCCCCATGAGCGACGCGTACT
This sequence comes from Candidatus Adlerbacteria bacterium, assembly GCA_903884345.1. Lineage (GTDB taxonomy): Bacteria > Patescibacteriota > Minisyncoccia > Phycocordibacterales > SBAW01 > GWA1-54-10. Next base: position 4,920 of record CAISEE010000016.1, read on the forward strand.
ACTCGTGGGATGTGGGGAAGACCAAGGCACAGGCGCTCGAGGAGTTCTTTGCCTACCTCTCCAAGAACTTGCGCGACCCCGCCAACTACCCCTCGACAGGCTCGGGTCAAGTTGGCGCGCCCCAAGTCCCCGCACTCTCGGCCGACGTCTTCGGTATGGCGGCCAGCAACGAGGATGACCTTGGCATCGGCCAGGTCCTCGAGCGCGCGCTCCCGTACTTTGATTTCGTCGACCCCATGGTCTACCCGTCGCACTACCCGGCAGGATTCAACGGCTACAAAGACGTCAACGCGCACCCCTACGACATCGTGAAGTTCGCGATGGATCGCGCGGTTGCCTGCACCACAGCCACCACGACGAGTGTGCCCGCGATGGACGAGACACCGATCGTCACGATCTCGGCTGCCTCGACCGCCGCCACGAGCACCTCGACCGCCAAGGCAACGGCCGCGAAAGCGTCCCCGCAGCTCTACTCCAAACCCGCCTTCGCCGCCTCGAAAATCCGCCCGTGGCTCCAGAGCTTCGACTACCCGGTGGTCTACACGCCCGACATGGTCGCGGCCCAAATCAAAGCCAACGAAGACGCCGGCCTCTCGTCCTACCTCTTCTGGGACGCCGGCAATAAGTACACCGCGCTGCGAGAGGTTTTGGGGCAGTAAGCATTAACCGATAGGATATTTTGTATGGCTACGTACAACAAACTGGTTCGCGACAAGATTCCTGAGATTTTAGACATGAAAGGTGTACCGTACGAGATGCGTATAGCCTCAGGACAAGAGTTTAAGATCGAGCTCATCAAAAAACTCCATGAGGAGGTTGCTGAGTTCGTGGCCGACGAGAGTATAGAAGAATTAGCCGACGTTCTTGAGGTTATCGCAGCACTTCGAACACTACCCGAGTACGTAGCCGTCGAGGAAGAACGTCTGCTTAAACGTACCGAGCGTGGCGGTTTCGATGCGCGTATTATATGCAAGGGCAAGAAGGCGTAAATACTATTATGCAACTCACCAACACCTGGAAAGCGTACAGTGGAGTCGAATATATTTTCGAATACTCGGACGCAGATTCGTTCGAGCATCTTGAGCCGCAATTTGTGCGCCAGGTTTATGGCGTGTGTTTTTGTGATGGGAAGATTGTGTTGGGGTGGAGCTGTGGGCGCAAGGAGTGGTGCCTCATTGGCGGCACAATTGAGGCAGGGGAGACCTTCGAGCAGACGCTTAAGCGCGAGATTAAGGAAGAGTCGAACATGGAGATTTTGGCGTACACCCCGATAGGCTGCCAAAAGATGATCGACACGCGCGACCAGAGCTTCGTCTACCAGTTGCGCTACGCCTGCCTCGCCAAACCATTCGGTCCCTTCCAAGGTGACCCTTTGGGTGACATCGTCAAAATCGAACTGGTCGACCCTGCATTAATTAAGGATTACCTTAAATGGGGCACCATCCACGACCATATCGTCGAGCGCGCAATCGAGCTTTTCCCCACTTTGCGTACATAGGTGTCAATTAACGAAGCTATACTGGATATTATGAGAGATGCTGAGATACTTTTGTTCTTTTGCATTGTGTCGGGCATCGGCATGGGTACTTCCTATCTTTTGTTGCGAACTAGTAAGGAATTTCGGTGGAGCTCGTTCGTCGCATTTCTCTTCGCGCCGGTATGCGCATCGCTTCTGTTGACTTTGGTATATGGGTGGCGCGTGTTGTTTCTCTTTGCTGTCTCTTGCGTCGTCGGATTCTTAATGGAATTTTCGCTGGGTTTGCTGTATCACAAAACACTTAAGCATCGTCTGTGGTCGTATGATCGATACAACGTTGGCGGCTATACAAGCTGGCTGACCATCCCCATGTGGGGTGTTGCAGGTGTCCTCTTTTGGCTGCTCGGTCGCGTTGTCGGGCTCTAACCGGTTAATCCTGTGTATTTGAAAAATTGTGGTCTCGATGAAATGGTATACTTTTGGTAATGCAGGAAGATCCGAATAAAGTTACGTACTTCGCCAAATCCAATTCGCGTGGGGCCGAGGTGCCGTTCGGGATCAAGCGCCGCGATCGCGCGCGCCATATGTACGTCATCGGGAAGACGGGTATGGGTAAGTCGACCTTGCTCGAGAACATGGCGATTCAGGACATTCGCAATGGCGAGGGGTTAGCTTTCATCGACCCGCACGGCTCGACCGCCGACCGCATCCTCGAGTACGTGCCCGAGCACCGCGTCAAAGACGTGGTGTACTTCGCACCGTTCGATATGGAGTACCCCTTGGCCTTCAATGTCATGGAGGACGTGGGCTACGACAAGCGCCACCTCGTGGTGTCGGGGCTTATGTCGGCGTTCAAGAAATTGTGGGTCGACGCCTGGAGCGCCCGCATGGAGTACATTCTCTCCAACACCCTGCTGGCACTTCTTGAGTACGAGGGTGCGACGCTGTTGGACGTCAACACCATGTACACCAACAAGGCCTTTCGCAAGAAGGTCGTCGACAACGTCAAAGACCCGGTGGTGAAGCGCTTCTGGGTCGAGGAGTTCGCTAACTTTACCGACCGCTTCGCGGCCGAAGCAACGCCGGCCATCCAAAACAAGGTGGGGCAGTTTACCTCCAATCCGCTCATCCGCAACATCATCGGGCAGCCAAAGTCCTCCTTCGACATCCGTAAATTAATGGATGAGCGAAAGATTTTCATCATCAACCTCTCCAAAGGGCGCGTGGGCGAGGTCAATGCCAACCTGCTTGGCTCCATGCTCGTGACCAAAATTTATTTGGCGGCCATGTCGCGCGCCGATGTGACCGCGGCGACCTTGACAACGCTTCCGAACTTTTACTTTTACGTAGACGAATTCCAAAACTTTGCCAACGAATCCTTTGCCGACATTCTCTCGGAGGCGCGTAAGTACAAACTAAACCTCTTAATTGCGCACCAGTACGTCGAGCAGATGGAGGAGGAGGTGCGCAATGCCGTCTTCGGCAACGTCGGTACCACGGTGGCCTTTCGCGTGGGGCCGTTTGATGCCGAGACCCTCGAGACCATCTTTCAGCCGACGTTCATGCAGACCGACTTGGTCAACCTCGGCTTCGCGCAGATCTACCTCACGCTCATGATCGATGGTGTGGGATCGCCGCCATTTTCGGCGACGACCCTGCCGCCGTTTGACCCGCCGCCCGCCCGCTTCGACGCCCTGGCGCTCCAGTACTCGCGCGAGCAGTTCGGTCGCCCTCGCGCGGCAATCGAGGAGATGCTTCAGAAGTGGCAAGAGAGCGAGCTTGAGCCCGCCAAGAGCGTGGCACCTAAAGCGGCTGCTTCGTCAGGCGCATCTGGTACCGCATCTGCCTCGTCATCGGCCCCGTCGGGGAAGCATCAAACGCCGCACGCAGCCGACAAGCCGCGCGGGATGCCGCTGCGCAGCGACTACGTCAAACCCGCGGAGCGCGTCGTCCCACCCCCCGTACCTCTGACGCCGCAGGAGTTGGCCGAGCTCGAGGCGCACAAGCGCGCGGTCGCGGCCAGTATCCAAAAGAACACCGCAGCGCACGCCGTCGCGGCTCCAGAACCTGCGCCCGAACCGGTGTCTGCGCCCGAGCCTGCGCCGCAGCCTAAGCCCGAGCCGACTCCGCACAAACCTGTCGAGCGTCCCCGCGAGCCTGCGCCGCGACCGCAAGAGTCAGTGGTGCCCAAGCCGCCACTTGAGGGCGCGACCAGTCTCAAAGACGCGCTCGCGGCTGCGATGAAAAAAGCGGCCGAAGCCCCCAAAGAAGAAGTAGCAAGCGCTCCGGCGCCGTCGCCCGAGCCGGCGTCTCTTAAAGATGCACTCGCCAAGGTCGCGACGCATACGCCACCCACACCACCACCGCACAACCGACCGCATCCGCACGTCGAACCGACGAAAGAACCTCCGGCTCAAATGCAAGAACAGGTCATGCGGGAGATGCTCGCAGTTGATGAACAAGGCGATGAAACGCGCTAGTTATTTATTACTATTTGTCACGGCAGCTATCAGTATTTCGTGTGTTGTACTTCCCACTGCGGCACGGGCGTCGGTGCGCATCACCGAGGTCATGTACGACCCGCCCGGCTCGGGCGCACAGTGGATCGAGGTCTACAATCCCGATGCGAGCCCGGTTACACTGATTGCGGGTACCAAGGGTTGGCGTGTCGACGACGGAGGGTCATCAAAGCACGTGCTCGTTGATCCTGCGTCGGCGAGTAACGGCGGCGGACGCGGATCGCTCACCATCCCGCCCGCGGGATTTGCTATCATCACTAACGACCCCACAGGGTTTATCGCGCAGTTTGGTGGTTCGTACTCGGTCATCAAGTCAGCTATCAGTCCCAACCAGACGAGCGGCGCCACCATCGCGCTCATCGACGACCAGGGGAGTGTCGTCGACTCCGTGACCTACGCCACCGCTATGGGTGGTAAGAACGACGGCAACGCGCTCCATCGAAGCGGTGACGCACTGCTTGCGGCGCCACCGGATCCGGGCGTGTATACGGCGGCCGATAGTGTCCCGACTGGCGCGACCTCTGACGCGTCGATTGCTGCGACGACCACACCGGCGATTGCAACGAGTGTCGCGGCACCCCTGCCACCAGATACACTTCTGGCTCGCATCACCAGTCAGCCGGCGGTCTCGGTCGGTGCGGGGTCGTACTTCGTCGGTGCTGCTTTGACGCCGCAGGGGGTGCCGCTTGCGGACGCGCGCTACATTTGGAATTTCGGCGACGGCGCGACAGGGGAGGGTCGTTCCGTTTTTCATACGTACGCCTACCCGGGGAAGTACAACGTCATGCTCACCGTCGCGTCGGGCATAATCGCGGGGACGGCGCGTCAGATTGTCGCTGCGCTACCGGCCGAAGTTGGTTTGCTCTCGGAACCCGATGGCTCAGTCATGCTGCTTGACCAGTCGGCACAGGACCTCGACGTCTCACTCTGGAGCATTACCTCGGGTACCTCGACGTTTGTGCTGCCGCAGGGCACGACGATTCTCGGCGGGCAGGGAGTTCGCGTCTCGAGCGCGACCATGGGTATGTACGCGCAAAGCGATGCGGTACTGCGCTACATCAACGGCACCATCGCCGCGACCGCCGCGACCGCGGTCGCGTATGTGCCGCCGCCGGTCGAAGTTGCTCCACCAGCTCCATCGGCGCCACCCGTTGCTGCGTCAACCGCAGAGCCTGTGCCTGTCATCACCGAGACGCCCCGGGTGCCCGCGCCGGCCGAGTCGCTCTCACCTGAGCCACCACCAGTCGTGATAGAGGCTGCGCCCGAGGTGCCCGCGAGCGCGACCCCGCCGAAGGAATCTGCACAAGACCCCATTGCAAACCAGGCGGCGGTCGCGGCGGCCCCGTTCTCGCCCACGTTCCTTGAATCGGTGCTCGCGCTCGTCGCGGTCATTCTTCTCGGTATCGCCGGAGTTTGGTATGCTCATGCGGAGGATGCCCGCCGCTGGCAAAGTGAGGGCTCTGAAACTTCTCCCTCGGCCGCGGAGTTTGATATTGAATAGCTCCACCTTTTTTCTATGGCATCCACTCCCCACAATCCTAAGCTCATCCTCGTGACCGGCGGCGCCGGGTTCATTGGCTCGCACCTATGCGAGCGTTTGGTTCGGGAAGGGCATCGCGTCATCTCGCTCGACAACTACTTCACCGGCAGTCGCGACAACCACGTTGCGGGGGTGGAGTATCGCGAGGGCCACACCAAAGACATCGAGGCATTGGTTCCCGAGCATCCCAACCTGATCTATCACTTGGGCGAGTACTCGCGCGTCGAGATCAGCTTCACCGAGCCCGGCCTCGTGTGGGAACTCAACATCGCGGGCACCTTCGGAGTCCTCGAGTATTGGCGCCGCCGCGGGTGCAAGCTCGTGTACGCCGGCTCGTCGACCAAGTTCGCCGACGGCGGCCTGGGGCGAGACCAGAGCCCGTACGCGTGGACCAAGGCCACCAATACCGAGCTCGTGCGCAACTATGGCGAGTGGTTCGCCTTGCCCTACGCCATCACGTATTTCTATAACGTCTACGGGCCGCGCGAGCGTGCGGGGCAGTACGGCACCGTGATCGAGATCTTTCGCCAGAAGGCCGCAAAGGGCGAGACACTCTCGGTCACCGCGCCGGGCACGCAGCGACGCATGTTCACGCACGTCGATGACATCGTGGACGGCCTTCTTTTGGTCGGGGAGAAGGGTGAGGGGGATGAGTTTGGCCTGGGAGCCGAGGAGTCGTACTCGATTCTTGAAATTGCCGAACTCTTTGGTGCTCCAGTCGAGATGCGTCCCGAATCCACGGGCAACCGCATGAGCGCCAAGCTCGACGCCACGAAGTCGCATGCGCTGGGGTGGCGCGCCACGCGACGGGTCGAAGAGTACATTCGCGCCGCGACACGAGTATGAAGCGCGTCTTGATATTTTCGCTCGCGTACCATCCGCATGTGGGTGGCGCCGAGGTCGCCATCAAAGAGATCACGGATCGCATCCCTGACCTCGAATTTCATATCATCACGCACCGCTTCGAGCGAGCGCTGCCCGCAGAGGAGCGGCTGGGGAATGTCGTCGTCCATCGCGTGGGTTTCGGCTCCTCGTATCTTTCAAAAATACTCTTTGTGCCATGGGCGGCATTCGCCGCCGCGCGCCTGCAGAAGTCGCTTCGCTTCGACGCGTACTGGGCGATGATGTCCTACATGCTCTTTCCCGTGGCGCTGCTTCGCCTTGCGGGGCTGCGGGTGCCCTACGTCTTGACCTTGCAGGAGGGCGATCCGTTCGAGCACGTCTTCGGGCGCCCGCACATCAAACTCGTCGCGCCACTTCTGTCGTACGGGTTCAAACACGCGCGCGTGGTGCAGGCGATCTCGACCTTCCTCGGCAGTTGGGCGCGCGAGCGAGGCTACCAGGGCGACCTCGCCATCATCCCCAACGCGGTCGACATCGCGCATTTCTCGCAACGGGTCGCGCCCGACGACATTGCCGCAGTGCGCGCGCAACTCTCGCTACAGGCGGAGGATCGCGTCCTCATCACGACCTCGCGCTTGGTCAAGAAGAACGCGGTCGACGTCGTCATTCGCGCGCTCGCGTCACTCCCCGAAAATCTGCACTTCGTCATTCTTGGCGTCGGTCACGACGAGGTGATGCTGCGCGCCTTGGCGAAGGAGTGCGGGGTCGAGCGTCGCGTGCACTTCGTCGGCTTCGTCGATCATGCCGGCGTGCCGCGCTACCTCGCAGCCAGCGACATCTTCATCCGCCCCTCGCGATCCGAGGGCATGGGCAACTCGTTCGTTGAGGCGATGGTGGCTGGGCTCCCGGTCGTCGCGACCCAGGTGGGCGGCATCGCCGATTTCCTCTTCGACGCACGCCTTAATCCCGAGCGCCACGCCACCGGTTGGGTCGTCCGCCCCGACTCGCCCGAGGACATCACGGCGGCGGTTCGAAACATCCTCAGCAACCCCGCCGAGGTCGAGAAAACCGTTGCCTACGCACGCCAATTTGCCACCACGCACTACGATTGGGACACGATCGCGGCTGCTATGCGCGAGCAGGTCTTCGGCAAAGCGCTCTCAATTGGGTAGAATGGAGGTATGAAGATTCTTCTCGCGACCCCGCTTTACGCACCCCAAATCGGCGGCCCGGCGACCCACGCCAAGTTCGTCACCGAGGAGCTCTCGCGCCGCGGATTCGTGGTCGAGCGCGTCGAGTTTGGCGCGGTGCGCTCGTGGCCCCGCCTCCTGCGCCACCTGCTCTATTTGTATACAATCGTGCGGCGAGGGAAGACGGCCGACGTCATCTATGCGCTCGATCCCGTCAGCGTGGGGCTCCCGGCGATGCTCGCGGCGCGGTGGCTGAAGAAGCGCTTCGTGCTGCGCGTGGCGGGCGACTATGCGTGGGAGCAGGGTGTGCAGCGCTTTGGCGTCACCGACCACCTCGACCGATTTCTCGCGACGAAGCGTGTGCCGATTCGTGTGCGCATACTTCGTCGCATCCAAACGTCGGTGGCCCGTGGTGCCGCGCGCATCGTCGTACCCAGCGCCTATTTCAAATCGGTCATCGAGCGCTGGGGCATCCCGGGCGAGAAGGTCGAGGTCGTCTACAGCACGCTCGAGCCCCTGACTGTGCTGCAGAAGTACGCGGCGAGGAAGGCGATCGGCGTCTTCAACTCCGACCCGCTCATCGTGAGTGCGGGGCGCCTCGTGCCGTGGAAGGGTTTTCACAAACTGCTCGATGCGGTCGCGCAATTGCGCAAACAGTTTCCGGCGCTCCAGTTGCGCATCGCGGGCGACGGTCCTGGTCTCGCGAAGTTGCGCGCGGCGATTGCCGAGGCGGGGCTTGAGGGTGCGGTGCACCTTGAGGGTAAACTCTCGCAGCAAGACCTCGCCGCATTGGTCAGCGCCGCGGATGTCTTCGTGCTCAATACGCAGTACGAGGGGCTCTCGCATCAGTTGATCGAGGCGATGCAGATCGGCACCCCGATCGTGACGACGCCGGTCGGCGGCAACCCCGAGCTGCTGCAGGACGGCAAGAGTGCGCTCTTCGTCGAGCAAGACGACGTCGAGGCGCTCGCCTCGGCCGTGGCGCACCTCCTCACGCACCGCGCCTTCGCCGAGCACTTGGTCGCCGGTGCACGCGCGACCTTGTCGCGATTCGAACCCGCGCGCTCGGCTGAGGCACTCGCAAACCTCTTTATGGAGGCGATGCCGACCCAGGCCCAGCTGCGGGTCCTCATGATTAGTGGTGATCCGGCAGTGCTGCAGCCGGGCAGCAACGTGCACGAGCGCATACAGCTCCAGGCAGCGCAGATCGGGTGGCTCGACGTCTTAGTGCAGGGCCGCGGGCAGGCGACACTCGCGGGTAAGGGGAGCGTCGAGGGATTCGTGGGCTCCAAGTTCAGCGTCGCGCGGGCGATGCTGCGCGCCGCACACTCGCGCCGATTCCACGTCGTCACGTCGCAGGATCCGTTCCTTTTGGGTCTCATCGCCTGGCGGATCGCACGCCGTAGCCGCGCCAAGCTCGAGCTCCAGATTCATACCGACCTCTTTGCGCCCGAATATGCGGCTCTCTCATGGGGTAATTGGCTGCGTGTGCGCCTCGCGCGATTCTTGCTTGTGCGCGCCGACGGCGTGCGGGTGGTCTCGGAGCGCATCGCGCGCTCGCTTGTGCCGCTTCGTCTCACCGTACCCATCTCGGTCCTGCCGATCTATGTCAATATTGACGCCGTGCGTGCGGCGCCCTTGTGCGACACGACCGTCTTCCCGCCGTTTTCAAAACGCATCCTCGTGGTCTCGCGCCTGGAGCGCGAGAAGAACGTCGCGGGCGCGCTGCGCGTCATGCGAGAGGTCCTCAAATCGATTCCCGACGCGGGGCTCCTCATCGCCGGCGACGGGAGCGAGCGCGCGTCGCTTGAGGCGCTGGCACGAAAGCTCGGCATCGCAAAGCGCGTGGTTTTTCTCGGGCGCCGCGACGACGCGCTCTCGCTCTACACCTGCGCCGATGTGGTGCTCTCGACCTCCTATTACGAGGGCTACGGCGCCGTCCTAATCGAGGCTCTGGCCGCCGGGCGCGCGGTCGTAACGCCCGACGTTGGTATCGCGCGCGAGGCGGGGGCGATCGTCGTGCCTCGCAAAGACCTTGCGCGCGCTACCGTCGAGGCACTGCGCACCTACGCCAAAGGCAAGCTGTTGCTGCCGGTCGTGTCCAAAGACGCACACGCGCGTGCCTGGGGCGAGAGCATCGCACACCTTTTATGAAACTCCTCATCCTCACACAAACCGTTGATTCGCACGACCCCGTCCTCGGGTTCTTTCATCGGTGGATCGGCGAGTTTTCGCACCGCTTCGAGCAGCTCACGGTCGTGTGTTTGCGTGAGGGTGCGCACGCGCTGCCGCACAACGTGGCCGTGCATTCGCTTGGCAAAGAGAAGGGTCGCGCCTCGCGCCTGCGCTACGTACTGCGACTCTATCGATTAATCTGGCGCGAGCGAAACAACTACGACGCGGTCTTGGTCCACATGAACCAAGAGTACGTGCTGCTGGCAGGGCCCTTCTGGCTTTTGTTCGGCAAGCCGATCTACCTGTGGCGCAATCACTACGCGGGCTCCTGGGCGACCAACCTCGCGGGTCGCCTGTGCGCGCAGGTGTTTTGTACGTCGAAATCTTCCTACACCGCCACGTTTGCAAACACGACGCTGATGCCGGTCGGCATCGACACAGGTGTATTCCATCCCACACCCGACGCCTCGCCGCTGCCGCACACAATTCTCTCACTCGGCCGCATCGCGCCGAGCAAGCACGTCGAGACGATCATTGAGGCGGTCGCACTCCTCGCGAAAAAAGGAGTCACGTGCTCGCTCGATATCTACGGCGACGCGCTGCCCGAGCATGCGAACTATTTGGAGAGTCTTCGTGCTCGCGTGCATGAGTCGGGACTCCAAGAAGTGGTCGCGTTTCACGGTGGGGTCGCTAACACCGACACGCCAATGGTTTACGCCGCGCACGCGGTCTTCGTTAACGCGAGTCGCTCGGGCATGTTCGACAAAACTATTTTCGAGGCACTGGCCTCGGGCGCTCTGGTCGTGGCCGCAAGCGACGATTGGAAGGCGCTGGCAGGGGAGGAGTGGTGGTTTGCGCTCGATGATGCGGCGCAGCTGGCGCAGCGACTGGAATATGTCCTTCGCCTCGCACCCGAGATTCGACACACGACTGCTGAAGCCTTGCGGTCGCGCCTCGTGAAGCCGCAGTCGCTTGAGGCGCTCGGTGCGGCACTCCAGCGTGCGATGACTGTCTCACCTCGTCTGACGAAAACCGCGCTTCTGGCGCGCTACCTGTTCGCGGGCGTGACCGCGACCGCCACCAACCTCGCACTCACGTTTTTGCTGGAGCGCTTCACCTCGCTCCACTACCTGGTCGTCGTTTCGCTCGCGGTGCTTGCGGCAGTGGTGGTGAGCTTCACGCTCCAAAAGTATGTGACGTTCAGCGGGGCGCACCATTCCCAAACGCGCACGCAGTTTGGTCTTTTCGCCGCCTTCGCTCTGTTCAATTTGTGCGTCAACGACGTTCTGGTGTACCTCATCTTCTCGGTCGCGGGGCTCCACATGCTGGTCGTCGCCGAGGCACTTGCAGCGGTCATCGTCGCGGGGTACAGTTTCTTTCTCTATCGCCATGGCATCTTTAAACCGAAAGCACGCGTATGAGGGTTGAGATTTGCATCCCGGCCTACAACGAGGCCGCCATCATCGCCGAGTCGGTCCGAACCGTTCTCGCGTCGCTGCCGCAATCGCCCGACGTGACCTGGCAGATTACGGTCGCCGAGAACGGCTCGACCGACGCGACGGCCGACATCGTGCGTGCGCTCCGCCTCCCCAACGTCTCGGTGTTGTCGGTCGACACGCGCGGCAAAGGTGCTGCGATCGTGGCGGCCGCGCGCGTGTCTTCAGCCGACATCTTCGGCTTCATCGACGCCGACCTCTCGGCCGACCCCCACTGCATCGCCGACCTTCTTCGCGCGATCGAGCAGGGTGCCGACGTCGCCATCGGCTCGCGACTTAGCGACCCATCCCGTGTCGAGCGAAAACCGCTGCGCACGCTCTCGTCACTCATTTTCAACCTCCTGCGCCGACTGCTGCTGGGTCTTGCGGTCGCCGACAGCCAGTGCGGCCTCAAGTTCGCCAATCGACGCGGCCTTGCAGAGCTTGCGGCCTGCCAGGAGACCGGATGGTTCTTCGACGTCGAGTGGCTCGCCCGCGCACAGCGAGAGGGTCTCTCGATCGTCGAGACGCCCATCGTCTGGAAAGAATTCTACTTCCCGAATCGGCCGAGCAAGTTGCGCGTGGTGCAGGACGGCGTGCGAGCTATGGTTGCCTTCCTGCGCATTCGCCGACGGTTGCGGCAGGAGTCGCGGCAACCTCGATACGCGTCCGTGGCTCAAAAACTATGACCAACCTCACCTACATCGCAAACATTCGCCTCCCGACCGAGAAGGCGCACGGGGCGCAGATTATGAAGACCTGCGAGGCGCTCGCGCGGGCGGGGGTCTCGGTCACGCTCGTGGTGCCGCGTCGCCACAACACGATGACCGAGGATCCGTTTGACTACTATGGCGTCGAGCGATCCTTTTCAATCCGGTATCTGCCGACCATCGACCTTGTGCGCTTTGGGCGCATCGGGTTTCTCGTGCAAACCCTGACCTTCTCGCTCGCGACCGCGAGCTATGCGCTCACATACAAAAGTGATGCGATCTTCTCCCGCGATGAGATTCCTCTGTGGCTGTGCGGTCTTTCGCGCGCGCCGCGCATCTGGGAGTCGCACACGGGCGCCTGGAACTACTTCGCGCGCCGCGTCGCGCGACGTGCCAAGACGGTGGTGACGATTTCGCACGGCCTCAAGCGCTGGTACGTCGAGCGCGGTGTGCCTGCGCAAAAGATCGTGGTGGCGCCCGACGGCGTCGACCTCGCTGTCGCTCGCCCCGCCGCATCTGAAAATTCGATACGCGGCATGCTCGGCATGAGTCCAGACGAGAAGCTGGTCCTCTATGCGGGGCGCCTGGGCAGCTGGAAGGGGACGGACACTCTCTTCGATGCTGCGGCACTGCTGCCCGAGCATGTGCGCGTGGTTGTCATCGGCGGCGAGGCGAGCGAGCTGTTTCATCTGAAAGACGCTCACCCGCGCATCTCGTTTTTGGGGCAGGTGCCGTACCGCGACATCGACGCCTACCTCGCGCAGGCCGATGCGCTGGTCTTGCCCAACACCGCCACGAGCGAAATCTCGGCCCGCTTCACCTCGCCGTTGAAACTCTTCTCCTACATGGCCGCAGGCAAACCCATCGTGACCTCCGACCTGTCCAGTATCCGCGAGGTCCTCGGCGACGACGCCTGCTTCTTCGTAGAGCCCGACGACGCACGCGAATTGGCCGACGGCATCATGCTTGCCTTGGTCGAGCCCACGGATGCAACCGCCCGCGCCGCCCGTGCCCGAGCACTCGTCGAGCACTACACCTGGGACGCGCGCGCCACGGCGATCGTGCACTCGCAGCAGGCGGCAGTCAAGGATACCGAGTTTTATAATGCCGAGAGCAACAAGTACTCGGCCAAGCGCTATCCCAGCCGCGCCACGACCTTCACCCAGTACTTCTTTAAGGAGCGCCTCGCACAGACGCTCTCGCTCATCGCGGCAATGCCCGAGGCGGTGCGCCACGAGACGCTCGAGGTGGGCTGTGCTGACGGGGTGGTGGCGCGCGCCATCTGGCAGCGGTTCTCACACTCAATTTGCACGATTGCAGCTATCGACATCTCGCCCGGCATGATCGCGGCCGCGAAGCGCCACAACGACGACACATCGATACAATTTTCGGTTCGCGAAGGGACGGCATTGTCGGGGCGCTACGGTCTTGTGGTCGAAATCGGTGTCCTCAACTACCTCGACGTCGATCAAGAACTCCCCGCGGTGGCGTCGGTGCTGCGCGCAGATGGTCGCTACCTGTGCTCGATTGCGGGCAACTCGTCGCTGTACTCGCGCCTGCGCGGGCAGGAGAGCTACCACGATTGGCGCACGTACGCGGCCTACGAGCAGCAGATGCGCCGGCACTTTACGATCGAGCGCATCGTGCCGGTGGGCTGTTTCGTGCCGCTCTTGTGGCGCGTGCCAGCTGTGGCCCGCCTCGTACAGCCTATAATTGACTCTCTGGCGCGCGCAGTGCTGCCGAACGCTATGCATGAAAAAATCTATGTCCTCAAAAAAAGATAATCCTCGCGACGTCCTCTTCTTTCCCTCCGGATCGATCGGCGACGCGCTCATGATGCTGGCACTGTGCGCCGAGATTCATGACCTCGAGCCCGAGCGTCGCTTCGTCGTCATCGCGCGGCGCAACGCGGGGCTCATCGCCGATATGGCGGCGGCGTACCCGTGCGTCACCGTCGTCCCGATCGAGAAGTCGCTTCGCGGTATCCTAACACTCGTGTGGCAATCGTTTCGCCGTCCGGTCATCGCACTCATGCCCGCGGTCTTCGGCAAGAGCTGGTTTCTCAATACCGGCGTCCTCTTTTATCTGCTGTCGATGCGGCCGGGGACGCAGACGTTCGGCTTGATCGAGCGCGCGACCGACCGACATCCGTACCGCAAGGGGATCGCCTACGACAAGTCGAGCATCCACTTCGAGAACATGCGCAACATGGCACGAGCCGCTGGGCTCTCGGTGCGAGCCTCAGGAGCGCCACTATCATTTTGCTTCGCGACGCTGCCCGCAACGCACGTGCCGTTTGCCGAAGGTTCATACGTCGTCTTCCACCCCTTCGGTTCGAGCTCGTGGAAATCATTCCCGCCGCGTCGCATGCATGACCTCATCGCGCGCTTCCTCGAGTTGCATCAGGGGTATAGCGCGGTCATAACCGGGGGCGCCGAGAACCAGGCCGAGGCCGAGTCTATTGCGGCGCAGCTGCCACCGAGCCGTGTGGCACTGGCGATTAACCTGCCGATTCGCGAGGCGGCCGGGGTCATCGATCGCGCGGCGCTCTACGTCGGCGTCGACACGGGGACGACCCACGTGGCGAGCGTCATGGGTGGCCCGGTCGTGGCACTCGAGCATAACGCGTCGCCCGAGTGGCTCCCGACCTACGACGCGCAGGCGGTCATTTTGAATAATCCCACGCACTGCCAGTGTCACGGGCGCAAGAACGACGTCTGCAAGATCGTGGTCGACGGCAAGCCCTACCTGCGCTGTCTCTACGAGATATCCGACGAGACGATTCTCGGCGCCATTGCGCGGATCCTCGCATCGCGTACGATACAAAAATAGTATGCGAAAGAAACTCACCCTCCTGTGGTCCATCGCCTCGCTCGGCGCAACGCCGCTTCAGAAGCTGCGCTTGCTTTTTTGGTGCGTCTACTGGTTCGTTGCCGAGTCGCGCACGTGGTTGCCGCACCCCTCTGCGCGCATCCGCATTCGTATCGAGGGCGTTGTGCGCTCGGTGTGGCTGTGCGGCATCGGTGACGTCTGGGTTCTCAACGACGTCCTGGTGCAGCGTGAGTACGACCACGGTGAGGCCCAGCCCTGCGAGACCATCATCGACCTCGGGAGCAACGTCGGCATCTCGACGTTGTTCTTGGCGCTGCGCTACACATCGGCGCACGTCTATGCCGTGGAACCCAACCCGCAGTTGCGCGCGCGACTTGCCTACAACTTGGCGGGTCTGGCGAATGTCTCGCTCCATCACCTTGCCTTAGCCGAGCATGACGGTGAGGCAGTGCTCCACATCGGCAGCAACTCCGCGCACTCATCCTTATTTTCGGTGCCCAACGCCGCCACGAACGTCACGGTCGAGACCGTGTCACCCGACTCGCTCTTGGCGCGGCTGCAACTTTCGCAGGTTGACCTCGTGAAGTTCGACATCGAGGGTGCCGAGCGATTCATCTTTAGCGCTGCATTCAAAGCATTCAATCGAGTCCGTCGATACATGGGCGAGATGCACTACGACCTCATGCCGGTGACCCGCGAGGCTGTTCAGGCTCTAACGAGTGACTACGAGCGCGTCGAGGAACCTATTCCAGGGCGCGAGCGCAGCATGATATACCTACGGCGCAAGTCTGCTATACTTTCCGCATAACAGTAAGCAACCATTGCATGGACGACCTTCTCGCGTATTCAAACAACATCTACTCGCAGCAAGGGGAGGACGGGATACTAGGGCGCATCTTCGAGCTCATTCCGCCCAAGAATCGCTGGTGCGTCGAATTGGGTGCCCTTAACGGCATCCACCACAGCAATACACGCCATCTCATCGCCGACTTGGGCTGGTCGGGGGTCCTGATTGAGCCGGACCAAACTTACTACGAGAAATTGGAGCAGGTGTACGCCGACACGCCGCGTGTTCACACGGTCAACGCGTTCGTCGATTTCTCGAGCGAGCATTCGCTCGGCGCCGAACTCTCCCGCACACCGATTCCCAAGGACTTCGACCTCCTCTCGCTCGACATCGACGGTAACGACTACCACGTGTGGGAGAGTCTCACAGAGTACCAGCCCCGCGTAGTCGTCGTCGAGTACAACCCATCGATTCCAAACGACATCTCGTTCATCCAAGCGCGCGACATGTCCGTGCAGCAAGGATCCTCCGCGCGCGCCACGGTCGAACTGGGGGAGCGCAAAGGCTACACGCTCTGCGCGGTTGCGGGTGTTAACCTTTTCTTCGTGCGAAACGAGCTCTTCGCGTCCTTGTGCCTTCCCAAGCGCACGCTCGCGGAGCTCAACACCGATACACGGTATTTGACCCGACTCTACCAGCTCTACGACGGCACCTTGGTGCTCGACGGGTGCCAGCGCCTGCTCTGGCACGGTCTGCCGATTGATGCCGAGCGCATCCAGGTCGTCCCTCGGCACAAGCGGCGCTACGTTGCCGGTACGAGCAAGTCGTCAGCGGTGCGTACGCTGAAGTACTGGGTACGCCGTCTGCCGATGTACAACTTCCTGCAGAAGATTCGACGTAGTGTCGGGCTCTAGTACTATCATGAAACTTCCTCGGTTACTTCAGTCGTTGCCTCGCTGGTACTGGCTCGTGCTTGCCGCGTTATTTGCGGCGTATCTGGCGCTGTGGGGCTACACCGTCCATCTAGCCGCGGTCGAGCAGGCGGCGGGGCAGGTGGTCGTCGTTCCCGTCATGGAGCACGATTCGACGTCCTACGCCAACCTCTCCGAGGCGCTGCTTCACGGACACTTCGCCGAGCCAGGCGAGCGCTTCGAGTATTTCCATACCCCTGGCTACCCGGCGTTTGTGGCGGCGATTCGCGCACTCACCGGCTGCTCCTACCTTGCGGTGACCTTCGTACAGGTGCTCCTAGTTTTTGCAATCGCACTCATGACCGTGGCACTCGGTACCGTCCTTTGGTCACCTGCGGTTGGGCTCTGGGCGTCACTCCTGTTTTTGGTTAATCCGCTGGTGCCGTCAATTGCATTGTTCATCCTGACGGACATCCTATTTACATTTCTTTTAACGCTGGGCTTTCTGTTGCTCATTACGATGTTCCCGCGCCGCCCGACCACGACCGTTCTTGCGGTGGGCGCCATCTTCGCGGCCGCAATCTACGTGCGCCCGATCGGCTTCGTCGCGTTCCCGATTCTTGTCGCACCACTCCTCGTGCTCAAAGCGCCTTGGAAAGACAAAGTGCTCGGCGCGCTCGCGCTGTTGCTTTTGGTAACCGCGCTCCTCTCGCCGTGGATGATGCGCAACAAGATGCATAGCGGCGTCGCATCGTTCTCCTCGCTCGTTTCGCTCGACATGGTCTACTACAACCTGCCGCACTTCTGGCAATCCAAGTACGGCACGCCGCTTGACCAAGGTATCGCACAGGTAGAGCGAGAGAGCGGCGTGCCGCAGGGGACCGACGCCAACGGCTACCCGGCCAACTGGTACGACCTTGCCTCCTCGCCCGCGCTCACGCACTACTACCTGCACGAGGTACTCCTGACCCCAGTTTCGTACACGATCTGGCACCTCTACCAGTCGCTGGGCTTCTTTGTGAACGCACCAATCAATCCGCCCAATCAGACGGTCAGTATCAAAGCATTATTGGCGGCAGGGCAGTGGGGCGCCTTCCTCCACGCGGTCACGACACCCTGGTGGCTCTTCGCCGAACGGCTCCTCATCCTCTGTGGTATCATATGCGCGACGCTGGGCCTCTGGCGGATGCGTCGCAGTGCCCTGGTCTGGTCCTTCGGGTTCGTGATCCTCTTCCTCGCGGCGCTCGGCGGCCCCTCCGCCCAAGCGCGCTATCGACTCCCGGTCGAGCCGATTCTCAGCATTTGTATCGTCGTTGGTTTATTACACCTAATTAAATTGAGTCCCATGGCCGCACCGAGCACAAAGAATAGCAACAAATCGTTACTCGCGTGGAGCATGCAAACGCCGCTGCTTCGCGGAATTCGTGGCGCCTTGGGTGGTCGATTCCTGATTCGGGCTCTCGAAGCGAAGCGCGCGACGGTTGTGTACTACACGGAGCCGGAACGAGCTGCGATTCTCGATTTTTATAGAAGCATCAAGGCGAAACCGCGGACACTTTTGCTCGATGTCGAAGCTGTGCAAATTTATCAGACGGTCGCGGCAACGGCCAAAGTGCCAGGCGACATCGCCGAGGTGGGCACGTACCGTGGCGGCTCGGCGCTCATCATGGCCGAGGCATCGAAGGGCAAAAAGCAGATCCACACCTTCGACACCTTCGAAGGGTTGCCGCAGGTCGTCGACTTCGATGACAAGCGATTCAGCGCCGGGCAGTATGCGACTCCCTACGAGGAGGTGCGCGCACTGCTCGCGAAGCATCCGTTCGTGCATGTCTACCAAGGTTTCTTTCCGAGCACCGCAGGTCCCATCAAAGATAAGCGTTTCTCGTTCGTGCATCTCGACGTCGACATCTACCAGAGCACCAAGGACTCGCTGGAGTTCTTCTACCCGCGCCTCAACAGTTGTGGTGCCATCATCTCCCACGACTACTCCAACGCCGAGGGTGTGCGTCGCGCCTTCGACGAATTCTTCGCCGACAAGCCTGAGGCGGTCATCGGCCTCTCGGGCTCGCAGTGTTTGGTCATCAAACAGTAACCCAACTTTGCTATGTCCTCGCTCTACTATTTCGAGCCGTTGCCGGGCGTCTCGCTCGTGCCGTGGCTCGAGCGCGTGGACGGGACATTTGTGGAGAAAGTCCGGGACGAGGTGAAGAATCCGTTCGCACACTATACCGAGGCCGCGCTGGCAGATGCGGACGCGGCGATCGTTCCCAATAATTTCAAACAGTTAGACAGCGACTCGCGTGCATACATACAAACGTGCGTCGACCGGGCGCAGGCGGCAGGGAAGCCGGTGTTCCTCTTTTCCTGTGGTGACCTCACGGACAAGCTGCGCTTCGATTCTCGAGCATACGTCTTTCGCCTGTCGACCTACCGCAGGGTGATGACGCGGCAAGATATCGTTATCCCGACGTTGACCAATGACCTTGGCGCCAAAGGCGTCTCCGCGCGACCATACACCACCAAAGCGGTCGTCTCATTCTGCGGGCAGGCGGGCTACAAGACGGGCAAGCAGTGGCTGCGCTACTACCTCAAAGTCGTTGTGTACCAAGCGCTCGGCATCTTTTCTGCGACCGTGCGCGCCCGAACGATCGGCGTCTACTGGCGCCGCCGTATGCTCGCCTCGTGTCGTCGTTCCAAACGCGTCGACACCAAGTTCGTGCTGCGCAATTCCTTCTCGGGAGCTGCTCGTACCATCGAGCTTGACCCTGCACAGGCGCGCCGCGAGTTTATCGATTCAATCGTCGAGAGCGACTTCGTCTTGGCACCCAAAGGGGATGGCAACTACTCCAACCGCTTCCTCGAGGCGCTCTCGCTCGGTCGTGTGCCGGTCTTGCTCGACACCGAGGTGCTGCTGCCGCTGCAAGACGAGATTGACTACTCGACCTTCGTCGTCGGCGTCCCCATGAGCAAGGTGGGGCAGACCGCGAAGATTATCGCCGAGTGGTACGACGCGCATACCGATGACTCGTGGTGCGCGCTCCAGATTCGCGCACGCGAAATCTACGAAACCAGGTTGCGTTTCGACTCCTTCTTCGACTATTTTTTTACGTCCGTGTTACCGAGGTTGCCGATTGATGCTCGGGAGAATCGTCGCTAAAGAAGAGGTACGCGCCAAAGAAGAGCTGCACGAAGGCGACGACGAGTTTAGCAAGAATAAGTCCCCACAACCCGAGAAGGAGAATGCCGGCGAATTGCAGCGCGAGTTGCACGACCGGTACGACGCCGTTGAAGACATACAATGCGCGAACCGATCGTGTGGCGCTCAGCGCGCTCACGAATATGCCGGTGGCCCAGGGGATGATGATGAGCGAGTAGACCATCGAATAGGGAACCGCCGCGATATAGGCGGGGAAGAATATCGCGAAGAAGATGTGCGCAAAGGCGACGTAGACCAGCGTCATGATGGCGCTCGCGCCTGCGGCCCAAAGGAGCTTCGGCGCGATGGTGCGTCGCACTTCGGCGCGTGACTGTGTCGCAAACTTCGGGAAGGCCGCCGAGGGGATGAACTTGGTGAGGTTGGCCAGGCGCTCGGGGAGAGCCGTTGCGTAACTATAGAGCGCCAGCGCCGCGGGGCCCAGGTAGTGAAAGGCGAGGATGTTGTCGACTTGCCCCGTAATCGTCCCGAAGATATTCATGAGACTCAAGTGCTTCCCATAGGGGATGGTCTCGTGGTCGACGTGGTCGTTGGGTCGGTACATACGCCGCGCCAGGCGGTAGGCGATGAAGAGCCCCACAAACTGCGAGAGAACATTGGCGGCAAGCAAGACGCACGCGACCTTCGAGAAGAATGCCGCGATGATGAGCGCCGGGTAATAGAGCGTGTTGCACAGCAAGTTAAGGAGGAAGCTGCCCTGAAAGTCGCGTCGGCCGCCAGGAAGCGCTCCATAGGTATTGAGTGCCCCGTTAATCGGGACGAAGATGCCGATTAAAAGCAGTCCCCAGCCCAGTTGCTGGTTGCCGTGGAGAAAGTAGTACGCCGAGGCTGCCCATGCGCCGAGGAAGGGGATGATGCCCCAGCGCAGCTGCACCCAAATCGATTTTCGTACCATCCCGTCAAAGCCGCGTGCGACCGCACGAGTCACGGCGGTGTTCATGCCGGTCAGCGTAAACGCGCTCACGATGACGCTCACCGATAAGAGGTACTGGTAGGTGCCATAGACTTCCTTCGGGAGGAAGCGGGCGAAGGCGATATAGAGGACGAACGAGAAGAGTGACACGCAAATCGAGCCCAGGTTGATCCAGGCACCACTTTTAAACAAATACACCATGTCGGTCTTGGTATACTTCTCGCTCCAGCGAAGGATTCGGATAAACCGTTTTTGAAAATGTTGCATAGTGGTATACATCTAGCTCCTGCGCTTCGCGACGATGTTGCTGAACATGAATACGTTCGAGGTGTAGCGCTTCGGATCGATACGAATCTCGCCGTGGGGGAGGAGTCGGTAGAAGTCGTAACCGGGGAGCAGTTCGGTGAGTTCAAGCAGGGTCACGTGTCGGTAGAGGTGCATGATATTAAACTCGAATTGTATGTACGAAGGTTTCAGCGTGCGTAGTGTCTCTTGTGCGCCACGCAAGACCTCGCGCTCGAACCCTTCGGTATCGATCTTGATGAAGTCGACCCGAGTGAGGTTGTACTCGGCGACGACGCTGTCTATCGTTCGCACCGCGACCGACTCCGACAGTGCGGGTGTACCGAGGATAGTCTTCTCCAGCGTCGCAGTCTCCGATAATGGCTTGTGCGAGAAAAGCGTCGCGGTTCCATCGTAGTCGGAGACCGCCGCGTTGATGGGCACGATAATCTCGGCAAACCGAGATGCTGTTTGTTTAAGCGCTGAAAACGACGCCCGTGCAGGTTCGAATGCGTAGATTGTCGCGTGAGATAAACACGTGGCCAGTTTGGCGCTGTATGAGCCGATATTGGCGCCGACGTCGAGCGCAACGCGGATATCGGCTTGTGCAATCTCTTTTGTAATAAAGCGGTCTTCGCCGGTGTGGTCGGCGTTATCGTAGCCCAGCCCGTGCAGGGCGAGCGTGGCGAGCAGGTGGTTGAGGGACACAAAGAGCGGCCATCCGAGCAGGTACCCGTATAGGTTCGCAAGCTTCCAAACGAAATAGTGAGGCGTTATTTTCATGGTGTGGCATCATTCTCGCACGGATTACGCACATTTTGTAGGGGAAATAACTCTGATATACTGCCAGGTATTATGAAGTATATATCGTACCTGAAGTGGGTCATTTTCGGCGGGCTCGCGTTGGTGTTCTTTGTGCCTTTTATCATCGCAGACGGCAGCGTGTTCCCGAATATGTTCTTTCCGTTCATCACGGGCAAGAACTTCGCGTTTCGCATTTTGATCGAACTCTTGTTCGGTCTCTATATTATCTTGGCGGCTGCGGCGCCCGAGTATCGCCCGCGTGCCTCGAAGATCATGTGGGTGTGCCTCGCCTTCGTCGCGTGGGTCGGATTGGGGACGCTGCTGAGCGTCGATCCGATCAAGAGCTTCTGGAGCAACTTCGAGCGCATGGAAGGGTACATCACGCTGCTGCACCTCTTCCTTTACTTCGTGATGGCAGGGGCCATCCTTTCGGTCGACAAACTCTGGAGTCGATTCATTCAGGTGTCGATTGCCTCGTCGGTCGTCATGGGCTGCTACGGGCTTTTGCAGTTGGCAAAGGTACTGCCGATTAGCTCACAGAGCGGCTCGCGCCTCGATACCTCATTTGGCAACGCGACCTACCTGGCCGTGTTTATGCTCTTCAACCTCTTCCTCACGCTCTTTATGCTCGTGCGCCAGCGCAAGTCTGCAATAGCGCAGGCCGTCTACGGCGTAGCGCTCGTGCTGCAGGCGACCGGGCTCTTCTATACACAGACACGCGGCGCACTGCTTGGTGTCATCGGCGGCCTCATCGTCGCGGCGATTTTCATCGCATGGCGCGCGCAGGATCCGCAGTGGAAGTTACTGCGCAAGGTCTCGCTCTGGGGTCTTGGCATCATCGCCGTGCTCGCGGTCGCATTCATCGGGTTGCGACACACGGCGCTCGTCAACAAATCGCAGACACTCAACCGTCTGGCGTCGATTTCGCTCTCTGACCCGACCACGCAATCACGCTTCCTCATTTGGCAGATGGCCTTCGACGGCTTCAAAGAGAAGCCGATCCAGGGGTGGGGCCAAGAGAACTTCAGCTACGTCTTCAATAAATATTACTCGCCGCAAATGTACGGGCAGGAGCAGTGGTTCGACCGCGCGCACAATCAGTTCATCGATTGGTTGATTGCCGACGGGCTTCCGGCGTTCCTCCTCTACATCGCGCTGTTCGCGCTCGCTGCATCGGCGATCGTGCGCTCCGAGCTTGAGATGCCCGAACAGGCGATTCTCTTGGGACTCCTCGCGGGCTACGCATTCAACAACCTCTTCGTGTTCGACGACCTCATGAGTTCGGTGTACTTCTTCACGGTCATCGCCTTCGCGCACGGACTCTCGAGGCGAGCCCTACCGAGTCGACTCTTCCTTACTAAGCCAGTCAGTGAGCGAGCGCTCGCGGTCATTGCGCCGATCGTCGTGATTGTCGTCCTCGTCTCGTGCTGGGTACTCAATGCGCCGGGAATCGCGCGCGCCAAAATGTTGGTCGAGGCCGTGACCACGCAGGTGCCGGTCGCGAATGCCAACGGCGGTGTTTCTGCCGGGCCTAAAGATCTGAAGATGAACTTGCAGGAATTTACCGATGCGTTGGGGACGACCGCGTGGCCGGGCACACCTCTGGGACGCCAGGAGGTGACCGAGCAGCTCTTCCAGTTTGCCAACAGCAGCGCGCAGTCGACGAGCATCGCGCCCGACGTGCAGCGCAGCATCTATGTGCTGGCACAGTCGACGGGGCAGCAGATGCTCGCGCAGCGCAAGAACGACGCGCGCCTCGAGCTCTTCTTCGGCGCCTTCTACGAGGCGTACGGGCAGTACCCGCAGGCGATTCAGTACTTGCGCCAGTCACTCGCCGACTCGCCCAAAAAGCAGCAGATCATGTTCGAGCTCGGCGTCCTCTACCTTAACTCAGGCGACAACGCGACCGGCGTGCCGCTCCTTAAAGCGGCCTTCGACGAGGAACATGCCTACAAGGACGCGCGCGTCTTGTACGCCGCAGGACTCTACTACAGCGGTGATGCGAAGGATGCCGATGCGTTGCTCATCGAGGGCTTCGGCACCACCACCGTCGATGACCCGCGTATGCTCCAGGTGTATGCCAAGACCAAGCAGTACGACCGTTTGATCGGTGTGTGGCAGCAGCGTGTCGCGGCAAGCCCTCAGGATGCACAAGTTATGGTTGGTCTCGCGTCTGCGTACTTCGCGGCAGGCGACGTTGCCGACACTATCACTGCTCTGCAGAAGGCCGCAGCGCTCAACCCGGGGTTGGCGCCACAGGTACAGGCACTCATTTCGCAGATTAAAAACGGCACCGTTAAACCCGGGCAATAGAATAGGCTCATGAACATACAAGAAAACGTGCTGCTCTCGCCGTACACGACCTTCCACCTCGGCGGACCAGCGCGTTTTTTTGTGTGTGTGCAAACAATCGACGAGGCGCGCGAGGCATTGGCATTCGCGGCAAAGCGGTCCTTGCCCGTGCTCATCTTGGGCGGCGGCTCCAACATGCTGATCGGTGATCGCGGCTTTCCGGGACTCGTCATCAAGATGGAGTGCTGCGGCATCGAGTATGTCGAAGGCGAGGGCAATACGACGGTCATTGCGGGCGCAGGGGAGGAGTGGGATCCATTCGTGGCACAAATGGTAGCTAAGGGATTCTGGGGTGTCGAAAATCTGTCGGGTATCCCCGGTACGGTGGGCGCGGCGCCCGTCCAAAATATCGGCGCATACGGCGTCGAGGCGAAGGAGACGATTATGTGGGTCGAGGCGATCGATCGCGAGTCGGGAGATTTGGTACGCATACCAAACAGCGACTGCGCGTTCGGTTACCGCAGCAGCACCTTCAAGAGCAAGCCCGATCGCTACTGCATCGTGCGCGTCGCGTTCTCACTGCGAACATCGGGCACGCCGAATCTCTCGTACAAAGATCTGCGCGAGCATTTCACAGGCGACGCGACGCCCTCGCTTGCAGCCATACGCGAATTTCTGCTCGCCACGCGCGCGCGCAAACTGCCCGACATACGGCACGAAGGCTGCGCTGGTTCGTTCTTTCTTAATCCGTGCGTGTCACAGGAGCGTGCGTCGATGCTCGCGACGCGCTACCCGCAGTTGCCGCAATATCCCGCGCCGCACGGCGTGAAAGTGTCGCTCGCGTGGTTACTCGATCACGCGCTCGATATGCGCGGCGCACGCATCGGTGGTGCGCGTCTCTACGAGCAGCAACCACTCGTGCTCGTCGCCGATACGAGTGCGACCGCGAACGATGTGCTCGCACTGCGCGACGTCGTTGCGAAAAAAATGCGCGACATGTTCGCGATCGAAATAGAATCGGAAGTAAAAATAATTTTATAGAAATTTTTTTGCGAAAGTTATCCACACAAAATTGTAAATTTTTTATTGTATCTACATAAAACATATTCGATACTTAGTGCAGAGCATCGAGATGTGTTCAAGAAGATTTAAAAATATTTTCTTAAACAAGGTCGATCGATGCACAACCCAAAAAAAATATCATGGCAGCAAAAAAGAAAGTAGCAAAGAAGGCAGCAGCTAAGAAGAAGCGCCGCTAACTCACGCTCCCGTTTTTGATATTCTCGAAAACGGAATCCTCTCGATAGAAAAGTCCCTCTCAACTACAAACGCGAGAGGGGCTTTTCTTGTCCCGCTATAGAGCAAAAACAGCTATTTTATGCTAAAATCGACCCATGTTTTCATTTACGAAGTTGTTCGGCGACAAGGAGGCGCAACTGGTTCGCCAGACCGCCAAAACGGTGGCTGCCATTAACGGTTTCGAGGCGCAGCTGGAGACGCTCTCCGACGAGGGGCTACGCCGCAAGACGCACGAATTTCGCAATCGCCTGAGTGCGGGCGAGACGCTCGAGGACATCCTTCCCGAGGCATTCGCGTGCGTCCGCGAGAGCGCCAAGCGCACCCTGCGACTGCGCCACTTCGACGTACAGATGATCGGCGGCATCATCCTTAATAATCGCGGCATCGCCGAGATGAAGACCGGCGAGGGTAAGACCTTGGTCGCCACACTTCCGGTGTATCTCAACGCGCTCATGGCCAAGGGCGTGCACGTCATCACCGTCAACGACTATCTCGCGCGACGCGATGCCGTGTGGATGGGGCAGGTGTACGCGGCGCTGGGTATGTCGGTCGGCATCATCAATCACGATGCGTCCTACCTCTACGATCCCACGCGCGTCGAGAACGACGCTATCCGCGACGAGGAGGGGAGCTTCCGCGTCTTCTACGAATTCTTGCGCCCGTGCACGCGCCCCGAGGCATACCAAGCCGACATCACCTACGGCACCAACAGCGAGTACGGTTTCGACTACCTGCGCGACAACATCGCGTATCGCCCGGGCGAACTGCGCCAGCGCGGTCACTACTTCGCCATCGTCGACGAGATCGACTCGATCCTCATCGACGAGGCACGCACGCCGCTCATCATCTCGATGGCGACGTCCGAGTCCGAGAGCCTCTACAAGCAGTTCGTGAGCGTCGCCGGAGCGCTCGTGCTCGATCGCGATTACACCGTCGACGAGAAACTCAAGACCATCCAAATGACCGATGAGGGGATCGAGCGCGTCGAGAAGCAACTCGGCATCGAGAATCTCTACACCGAGCTCGGCATTAAACTCGTGCATCACCTCGAGACCGCGGTGCGCGCGCAGGCGCTCTATCAGCGCGATAAAGAGTACGTCGTTCGCAATGGCGAGGTCGTCATCGTCGACGAGTTCACCGGCCGCCTCCAGCCGGGGCGCCGCTGGTCTGAAGGGCTCCATCAGGCGATTGAGGCCAAAGAGGGAGTCGCGATCCAAAAAGAGTCGCGCACCTACGCCTCGATCACGTACCAAAACTACTTCCGTCTCTACGAAAAGCTCGCGGGCATGACGGGTACTGCCAAGACCTCGGCCGAGGAATTCTATAAAGTCTACGGGCTCGACGTCGTCGAGATTCCGACTAACAAGCCGGTGGTGCGACTCGATCGCCACGACCTCATCTTCCAGACCGAGCAGGGCAAGTTTGCGGCGCTCGCGCGCAAGGTTAAAGAGCTCCACGCCAAGGGGCAACCCGTCCTGGTCGGCACCGTCTCGATCGAGAAGAACGAGCTCCTCTCGGCCTACCTCAAGCGCGAAGGCGTGCCGCACGAGGTCCTCAACGCCAAGAATCACGAACGCGAAGGTGAGATCGTCGCCGAGGCGGGCAAGAAGGGTCGCGTCACGGTGGCCACCAACATGGCGGGTCGCGGCGTCGACATCAAGCTGGGTGGCGCCGTCACGACACCCGAGCTCCACGACGAGGTCAAAGCACTCGGCGGCCTCTTCGTCATCGGCACCGAACGCCACGAAGCGCGCCGCATCGACAACCAGCTGCGCGGCCGCTCCGGCCGCCAAGGCGACCCCGGCGAGACACAGTTCTTCGTGTCGCTCGAGGACAGCCTCATGCGCGTCTTCGCCTCGGACTCACTCAAGGGGCTCATGGGCCGCTTCGGCATCCCCGAGGATGAGCCCATTCAAAACGCGCTCGTCTCGCGTGCGCTCGAGAGCGCGCAGACCAAGATCGAGGGATTCAACTTCGATTCGCGCAAGCACGTGCTCGAGTTCGACAATGTGCTCGACCGTCAGCGCCGCGCCGTCTACGACCGTCGTCGCAAGATCTTGACCGGCACGCTCGACGACGTCGCTGACGTGCTCGCCGAGCTTGCGCTTGGGGATGAACAAGCAACCGAGCTCTTACGTCAGAAGGAACTGCAGTTCGGTCGCGACGACCTACTCATCACCTCGCGCGGCATCATCCTGCAGACGCTCGACATGCTCTGGGTCGAACACCTCGAGTCGATGGAGTACCTGCGTGGTAGCGTCAATCTGCGCGCCTACGGCCAGCGCGACCCGCTGACCGAGTACCGCAAAGAGGGGACGCGCATCTACAAAGATATGGAAGCAACCTGTGCCGCACGCGTCTTTGAGATTCTCAGCAATATCTCGGGCGAAGATGTGAAGCGTGCGACCTCACTCTCGGGCGAAGCGCCGCAGACGCCTGCGGTGACGCTTTCGGACGACGCAAAGTAGCAATCAATACATTTCTCGGCAAGCCGATCTAGGCTACACGAGAAAAGATTCGGGAGATGTGCGCGTTACCATCAACACATGACCCCTCTTAATCCGTTACTGTTTGCGCCCGCGGCTTTTCTTGCTGGGCTTCTCATGTTTTTTGCGCCTTGTACGTTGCCGATTGTCCCGGGGTACCTTGCGTTCATTGCGGGCGTGCCCGTCGGCGAGCAGGGTCAGGCACATCCGCGGGCGATGCGGCGGCGCGTCCTGTTGAATGCAACCGCTTTTGTGCTCGGGTTCTCGGTCATATTTGTATTTCTCGGTGTCTTCGCAAGCAGCCTTGGGGCACTGCTGGGCCCTTTTCGACCACTGCTCTCGCATCTGTCGGGATTCGTCATCATCCTTTTCGGTTTGACGATGCTTGGTGTCGTGCGGCTGCCGCTCTTGGCGCGCGAGTGGCACACAAAAATTCCGCATTTTCTGCTCATCGGCCGATGGGAGAGTTCGCTGTTTATTGGCGCCCTCTTTGCGTTGGGATGGAGCCCGTGTGTCGGACCGATTCTCGGCTCCGTCCTCCTGCTCGCCTCAATCCATACAACGGTGCTGCAGGGTGCACTCTTACTAGCGGTATTCTCGGTCGGTCTCGGTATCCCGTTCCTCGTCACGGCGGCACTCATCGGGACGGCGGGTCAGTATGTTTCGCGATGGGGGGCCGCTGCGCGTGGACTTTCGATCGTTGGCGGGGTCGCGCTCGTCTTGGTCGGCATATTCACGCTATCTGGCGACATGCCTGTGCTAACATCGTACGCATATCGATTGCTCGAATCTCTCGGATACGATCGATTGCTACTCCACGTGTAATGTACTAGGATTGAACTACGCGGGTATATCTCGTCTCTCATATGATTATCAAAGCATTACTGAGACTGGTCGTTATGGCTGGGGCACTGCTCCTTATCGGGCGGTTCGTACCCGGCGTCTCGATCTCGAGTTTGTATATCGCAATCATCGTGGCGATTCTGTGGGGGATTATCACGCTGACGATACGGCCGGTTTTGCTGCTGCTGACGCTGCCGATTAACATCCTGACACTCGGGCTGTTCACCTTCGTGCTCAATGCGCTTCTCTTTTGGTTTCTCTCGTCGTTCATTGCGGGCTTCTCGGTCGCAGGCTTCATCCCGGCGATTGAGGCGACGGTACTTTTATCACTCGTAACGTGGGTTCTCCACATCATTTTGTAAACCATGGCGCTCGTCGATGAACTGACAATATTTGCGAAGGCGGGAAACGGCGGCGACGGCGTCGTGCGCTGGTTGCACCTCAAGGGCCAGGAGTATGCAGGCCCGGCGGGTGGCAACGGCGGCAATGGTGGCGACATCTATATTCGCGGCGTGCGTGACATCAACTTGCTAGCGCGCTACCGCGGCGAGAAAAAATTCGAGGCTGAAAACGGCGAGGAGGGCGGCAACCGGTTGAAGGGTGGTCGCAGTGGCGATGATCACATCATCGATTTGCCGGTCGGCTCGGTCGTCAAAAATGTCGCGACGGGGGAGGAGTTCGAACTCATCACTGACAACGAGCAAAAACTCGTGCTCAAAGGCGGTCGAGGTGGTGCGGGGAACGCGGTCTTTAAATCCTCGGTCAACCGAAGTCCGACCGAAAGTATTCCCGGCGGCCGCGGTGAGTCCGCGGAGCTTCGCATCGAGCTGCGACTCATCGCCGACGCGGGCCTCGTGGGGCTCCCCAATGCGGGGAAGTCCTCGCTCCTTAATGCGCTGACGGGTGCTTCGGCCAAGATCGGCTCCTACGCCTTCACGACGCTCGACCCCAACCTTGGAGCCGTCTACGGCTTCGTGCTCGCCGACATCCCTGG
This sequence comes from Candidatus Adlerbacteria bacterium, assembly GCA_903884345.1. Lineage (GTDB taxonomy): Bacteria > Patescibacteriota > Minisyncoccia > Phycocordibacterales > SBAW01 > GWA1-54-10. The sequence continues at coordinate 34,506 of CAISEE010000016.1, forward strand.
TCTCATCGAAGGCGCCTCCGAAGGGAAGGGGCTCGGTTTTAAATTCTTGCGCCACATCGCGCGCACGAAGATTCTCCTGCACTGCGTGTCACTCGAATCCGAAACGCCGCTCGCCGATTATCTTTCGATACACGAGGAGATGAATAAATTCGAACAGGGGGTCTTGGCGCACAAGCCCGAGATGGTCATTTTGACCAAATCGGATACCCGAGATGCATCGGCAATCGCGGCTATCTCGGCTCAGTTTGCAGCGCGCGGTATCGAAACGGTAACCGTGTCGATTTTGGATGATGCCCAGGTCAAAGCGCTGTGGGATAGAATTCTTTCTGTTTTGCGGTAATATACCTGTATGTCCGAATTTTTGCCCACCATTGGTCTCGAGATTCACGCGGAGCTCAAAACCGCTACCAAGATGTTTTGCGGCTGCGCCAACGATACCGACGAAAAGCGCCCGAACGTCAACATCTGCCCCGTGTGTATGGCGCACCCAGGGACGCTGCCCGTCATCAACCGCGAGGCGGTCCACAAGGTGCTCCAGGTCGGCACCGCGCTCGGCGCAACCCTCGCCGATTACACCGAGTTCGATCGCAAGAACTACTTCTACCCCGACATCCCGAAGGCGTACCAAATCAGCCAGTACGCGTTCCCGCTGGTGCGCGGTGGGGCACTCAACGGTATCGAGATCACGCGTGTGCACCTCGAAGAGGATACGGCACGCTCACAGCACGAGGGAGGCGAGAGTCTCGTCGACTTCAATCGCGCGGGTGTCCCACTCATGGAGTTGGTAACCGAACCGGTCATCCACACCGCCGAGGACGCCGGCGCCTTCGCCCGAGAATTACAGCTGCTGCTTCGGTATCTCGGGGCCGGTGACGCAAACATGGAGAAAGGCGAGATGCGCGTCGAGGCGAATATCTCGGTGAGCCGTGACGGTACGCTCGGCACGAAGGTCGAGGTAAAAAACCTTAACTCGTTCCGCAGCGTCGAGCGCGCGGTGCGGTACGAAATCGAGCGCCAAATCAACGCGATCACCAGCGGCGAGAAAATCGTCCAAGAGACGCGCGGATGGAATGAGAATACGCAGTCGACATTTTCACAACGAAAGAAAGAGTCATCCGAAGATTATCGCTACTTCCCCGATCCGGATCTTCCGAAACTGCTCCTCTCCGAGATTCCCGCATTTGCGAAGTCTCAAATCAGCGAGTCGCTCCCGACACTCCCGTGGCAGCGCCGCGCTTCCTACCTCGAGAAAGGAGTGAAGGCAGAGGATGCCGAGATGTTCGTGCGCGACAGGATCTCGGGTGACTTCTTTGACGAGGTCGCAAACGGCATGGATCGAGGCACGATACAGCTCGCGTCAAACTACATCACGAGCGACATTGCCGGATACCGCGAACGCGGCGAGCTCTCCGACGAGTGGCTGGCCGATTCGGCGAACGCCGCACGATTCGGCAAACTCATGGGGCTGATCGAGAAGGGCGTGCTCTCATCGCGCGGAGCGAAAGACACACTCAACCTCATGCGCACCTCAACCGACGACCCAGAGTCAATCGCGAGGAAGCACGGCCTCGTGCAGCAAAACGACGCGGCCGCACTCAAAGACGCCGTCGAGAAAGTACTCGCTGCACACCCCAGCGTGGTTGCCGATTACCGCGCCGGCAAGGCAAGCGCCCTGCAGTTTCTCATCGGGCAGGGTATGAAGGAGACGAAAGGGGCAGCCAACCCGGCGACGCTGCGCGAGCAGCTCATGCAAGCCCTCAGGTAAGGGTCAATTTTAACAAGCAACAAGATGGAAGTTGTGCACACCCACAAGGTGTGCATTTCACGTTTGGGTATATAATTATCGCATGGATGAGCTAGAAATATCGGGTAAGCGATATATATCGTCACGTCGTGCCGCGAAAGAGAATCGCTACCATGTCGACTACATTGGGCAGTTGATTCGCGGCGGTAAAGTGCTCGGCACAAAGGTTGGTCGTGCGTGGTACGTCAGTGTCGACTCGCTCGAGGCGTACCTCAACGGCGAACGGGAAGCGTTGAACTCAAGCGCATCGACGTCTGCGCATGCGGATCCTTTGTCGTCGCACGCGTCGATCGAAAATGGCGTCGACACATCGTCGATCGAACACGATGCAAATAAAATTCTTGTCGCACGCGACGATCAACCGGCAGAGGCAACGAATGTTGTCCATGGCGCATCACACGCGACAGTGCGAGATTTCGAGGTGCATGCTGCACCGATGCAAAAGGTCGCGCTAACCTACGTCGCCGACGAGGATTCGTTCTTGCCTAACGTCTCAAATAGGGCCCTGCATAAGCCAAATTTGGCGCTACCGGATGATTTGGCACATATGCGAGCACAGGCTCGTGCGCCACACCGACCGGCCTCTCGCGCCTTTGTGCGCGCTCTGGCCACGATTGGTGTCGTTGCCTTCGTAGCGACGTTCGTCGCGTCGTACACGCTCCGCTACGACGTCTCGGTGAGTGCGGGGAGCGAGGCGACATCAATCACGCTCGCGCGATAGTAGTTTGCTCCGCGTGGCGTTATTTTTAATGCAACATTTGTCGTGCAATGTCTATTTTATGAGATTGCGCTTCAATCTAGAGTAGTGTCAATACCCAAAAAATCGGAAGTACCATGCGAAATTGAGTTTGTATAGAGTCGCGTCGGAGCGACTGAAATTTGCATATGGTAAGAAACTGTTGCGTAATAAAATTCATCAGCGATCACATCGGCGTCATTTTTTGACACGGAAATTTACGGTGAGAGGTGAGGACGTTCGCTGCGGCTTGTGGCGGAGCAGCAGCCACTCCTTTTTCTCGGTGACGATATATCTAGACATGGAGCCACGAAATTGGCAGTCATGGCGCCTGTATGATTTGTGCGGTGCTGGATGTGATGAGACGCATTGTGTGCCATGCAATTGATTCGCCAGTGGTTGCTCAAACACCTTGCTGTGTATGCATTTTTGTATATTTTGAGGTCTACCGCAGAGGCGGCACATATCCACAGAAATACCGCATGTTTTTCGCATATTTCGATCGTTTGTTCCGTACAATGAAGCTAGTTTAGTTTCCCCGAACTAACTGCACAAACAAAAGATTTATCGGAGTATGGACGCCTCGCAAAAAAATTTTTCAACGAACGATCAGCGCATGCTCACTGCGCGCGACGTTTCTGTGCGATTGCGATGCGCGCCGGATTACGTCGGCAAGTTGTGTCGCGAAGGGAAGCTTGAGGGCGTACGAATCGACAACGCGTGGTTCGTACCCGAGGCTGCTATTGACACATTCGAGAAAAATCGCGCTGCGGCTCGCGTGCAGCGCGCGGAAGAACTTGCGCAACTACGCAAGCGCGAAAATCGGGAATTCAAGACTGCGGCAAAAATTCGTCGCGCCTCGCTGCGCGCTCCGCGCCACTACGCAGCGGTTGTCGTCGGTGTCGTGTTGCTATTTTCATCTGTGCTGTTCGTCGCGAGCGCGAACCAATCATTTCAGTCGCTCATGCCGCGCACGGTTGCATTTGAAAATATGTTCGAGCAGACGGCGTCGCCGCTCTTTGGAGCGCACGCGCTGGCAATTGCTGCGCCGACACAGGGTGCGAATGTATTCTCGGGATTCGCGCGAAGCATCTTGGCTTTTATTTGGGGTAATCACACATCGAACGTCGCAGTGCAAACGGCGCCGAGTAGTGCCGTGGTTGCAGACGTATCGTCACAAGCGACCCCCGCGGTGGTCGCGCATCCGTCCACGGTCATCGAGCAAAAGACATACCCAGTCATCGAGCGCACTGTCGAACGAACAGTCGTCGCGCAAAACACTGTTACGAAAGATCTGCTCGACCAGCGATTGAATGCGCTCGAGAACTCGTTGCGCTCGCAAATCGTCGCTGTAAGCAGTCCGTCGTTCTCGACGCCGACGGGGTATCCGATTGCCGAGACTCTCTCGACCAACTCGATGCTCTCGAACGCAACGCTCTCGAACGCAACGGTGCACGGGTTGAGCGGACTCACGGCCGCAGATGTGCCGCATGACATCGTCGCAAGCAACTACCTCCCGCTTGCGGGGGGTTCGATGCTGGGTGACCTAACAGTGCCCAACCTTACCGTGTCGGGTGACACGTATTTGGCCGGCATCACGGGTGGCGCGCAGTGTCTCCATGTCGATGCGTCGGGTAAGATTTCGGGCGCAGGCGGAGATTGCACGACGTCGTCGAGCGCCTTCGCCACCTCGACGGTCGACATGTGGCTCGCACAGCGCTCCACGAGCAATCTCGCTGAAGGTGCGAATCTCTACTTCACGAATGCGCGCGCGGTTGCGGCCCTCACCGGGCAAAACGTCTCGATCTTCACCAACGATGCGCATTATCTAACGTCACTTGTTGGCGCCGCATCCTCGACCGTGCTTGCGGACAGCAACACTTTCTCGGGTAACGACGCGTTCACTAATGCACCAATCCTCGGCACCTTGAGCGGCCTTGTGGGCGCCAACAACGGCGGCCTGTATCAA
>CAISEE010000017.1 GCA_903884345.1 Candidatus Adlerbacteria bacterium
GTGCGCACAGACGCACACCTGGGACACTTTTTTTGTAGTCATACCTTGATTGTAGCTGTTGCGTTGTGGTTGGGCCATGGTGTGGCAAAACAGCCTCACATTTTCCCATTAAGCCGAATATGACTTGTCGCTGCAGAGAGTCCATCGACAGCAGAAGCTGGCGCACCGCCTCGATACCCTGCTCCCATTCAAAGAAGCACGACGCTGGTTGTGGGTTGGTGGGAAGTAGTCTCAGAGCGAGTTCGAGCAGATACTGTGACACTAAATCACCCTTTCCTGTCTCTATGAAAGCCGTTTCGAAGACCGTATCTGCCCCGGTTATAGCACGAAAGGCCGAGGAAAAGAAGAAGTGTTGACGTTGGTGACCCTATGGGGAATCGAACCCCAATTTACGCCGTGAGAGGGCGCTGTCCTAACCGTTAGACGATAGGGCCGTATATGAACTTTGTTACTGTACAAGAAAACCCGAAAAAGTGAAAGGGGCGCGGGTGTTAGTTCCCGCGCCCCTGCCCTGTTAGTGCATTCGTATCGGACCAGCCTCGGGACTGGCACTCTGCCGCACCTGCTCCAACGCGACGCCATCGGCAGGTGACAGGTCGGCGGCCGACCTGCTTTTGAAACGCACCGCATCCGACTCGATGTCGGGATCTGGAACGATCATTCCCACGTACCGACCCGTGTCATTGTAGACCGCAGCCGACGCGCCCCAGTCACGCGCCTGCCAACCGAGAGGCAGCGTCAGACACATAGACAGCAGACATTGTCGCCCCGCTGGAGCCCCAACTGCCTGCAAATCATCCTGTGGTGACGAGCACGCCACTAGTAGCAGTGCAACGCATAAGCCAATGATTAACCGCATGCATGATATCCCTATGTTGCATTCAACTCGCCGCCGATTCGCTACTCGGAGAAATTCGCAGTTTCTATAGCTCGAACCAGCGTATCGATGACCACTGCCGACTCCCACTGAGCGGCACTGCCGCGAGTATGCTTGCAAAAGTAACGACCGTCAAGCCCGGGCCTAGCGCTTCTTCCACTGCTCGTCTTGGCGTACCAAGAGCTCCCCCGCGCGCTCGGGCTCGGCCATAAGGTGTTCGACGACGCGCTCCATGCGCATGCTTTGCGAGCCTTTGACCAAGACGCAGTCGCCGGGGCGAAGCATCGCGGCCAGCTCGTCGCCGGCGCGATCGGAGTCTTCGTACTGAAAAATCTGCTCGTCGGCAAGGCCGTTATCGAGCGCACCGCTGGCGATGTCTCGAGCGCGAAAGCCGACCGTCACGAGAAGGTCGACGGCCTTGGCGGCTTGTGCGCCAACTTTACGATGCGCGTCGACCGAGACGCGACCAAGCTCGAGCATGTCGGCGAGCGCCGCGATCTTGCGGCCCGTGGGCGCGATGAACGCGAGCGTGTCGAGGCCGGCTGCCACGGCGGCAGGCGACGCATTATAGGTGTCGTCGATGATGAGCGTGTCTTTGATGCCGCGGATGAGGTGCATGCGACCGTGCGGCGGCTCGTAGTCCTCGAGACCTTCGAGGATGTCGGGGATCTCTTTGCCGAGTGCGCGACCCACAGCCGCAGCGGCGATCGATGAGAGCGCCGCGTGTTCGCCGACGACGCCCAAGACGCGTGCCGGGACGCGCGTGCCTTCAAGGTCGATCTGGTAGCTCATGCCGAGTGCGCCATCGTCCTTCCCTTCCTCGCGCAAGAGTGCGAAGTCGAGCCCGCGCACATCTGCCCCGTCGGTGAGACCGAAGGTGATGACTCGAACATTGCGAGCTTCTGCGCGGGCACTCAAGTCTTTCGTATGTCCATCGTCGCCATAGAGCACGAGTGCGCCGCCCTCCTTGATTGCGCCGATGATCGATGCTTTCTCCTCGACGACCGCCGCGGGTGAATCGAAGAACTCCACATGCACCGGAACGTCGGGCAGTCGTGTGATGACGGCAACGTCGACGGGGAGCCACTTGGCCAAGTTCGAGATGTCGCCGGGGCGATCGGCGCCAACTTCGAGCACCAACCACTGCGGATATTTGGCGGGAAAGACGATGAGGTAGAGCCCGTCGAAAATATTCTGCATCCAGCGCAGCGGGTTACTCCACGCGTTGGGGCAGCCAAGGACGGTCAGAGGCATGCCGATCTCGCTGTTGAAACTTTTCTCGCTCTTGCGCACATGCTCGCTTCGGGCCAAGACGGCGAAGATGGCATCCTTGGTCGAGGTCTTTCCGACGCTCCCCGTGACCGCGACGATGTGCGGCTTGTACTTACGAATGACGAGGCGCGCCTCGGCGTTTAGTATGGCGACGACGCACGTTTTAAATAGAGTTCGCATTATCGGTCGGGTGGGACGTTATAGTAATTGATAAGAAACTGCGTGAGCGAATGCCACGGCGGCGCCAGCGTCTGCGATGCGTACGGCGCGCCCTTGGGGTCGACCGCGAAAAGGAAGACGAGGTAGCGCGCGTCGTACGACGGGAAGTACCCAAAGAAACTGTGCAGGAACTGGTCTTTATAGTAGCCGCCATGTACCGGGTCTGCAATCTGCGCCGTCCCCGTCTTGGCCGCCACGCTGTAATGGTCGAGCTTGTCGACGCCTTTTGCCAGCGCCGTGTCGACGACTTCGGTCAACATGCGGCTCACCGTCGTCGACGTGTCGGGTTTGAGGACTTGCTCCTTCTGCCCCCACCCAAGGTCTTTGCTGATGCCGGACGTATAGTTGATCGACTTCACCAAGTGCGGCGTCACCAAGTAGCCGCCGTTTGCCAACACCGCAAGCGCACGCACCGTCTCGATCGGTGTCATGGCGATGCCCTGCCCGTACGACGCGGTGTCATACCCGATCTGCTGCGGGCGCCCGATGTTGTCCATAATGCCATGCACCTCGCCCGGCATATCGATCCCTGTCTCGGTGCCCAGGTTGTAGTGATTGAGGAAGTAGTCACGCATGGTGGTGCTGCCCATCTTCGTCGCGACGAAGGCGGCGCCGACGTTGAGCGATTGACTCAAAATCTGCTGCATCGGGATCATGCCGCGCGCCTTGCCGTCGAAGTTGCAAAACGTCTTCTTGTCGATGGTGACGCAGCCGGTGTCGTTGTAGGTCGTCGTCTCGGTCACGGCACCCGAGTCGATGCCGGCCGCCATCGTGAGCGGTTTGATGATCGAACCCATCTCGTAGACGTTTTGCACCATCGGGTTGGCGTAGATGAGCGGGTCACTCTGCGCGCCGAATGCGTTAAGGTCGAAGGTCGGCGATACGGCCATGGCGACAATCTCGCCGGTTTGCGGGTTCATGATGATGCCGCCCGAGAGCTTGGGGTGCCACGTAGCGTCGTAGTCGACCAATTGCCGCTCGAGCTCGGCTTGGACCGAAGGCTCGATCGTCGTGACGAGGTCGCCCTGCTGCGGCTCACCGCTCACGACCGATTTGACCCCGCCGAAGAGTTCGACGAAGAAGTTCGTATACAAATTGCCGCTGTCGCGGGTCAGGTTGGTGTCGTAGTATTTCTCGAGCCCGTAGCGACCCTGCTGCAGATCGCCGCTGTAGGCCACAAACCCGAGCTCTTGCGCCGCGAGCGAACCGCCGGGGTAAAAGCGCCAGCGATCGTCCTCGATGATGAGCCCGGGCAGCGCCTTTGCCTCGAGTGTGGTACCGACGTCGTCGTCCAAATGCTGCGCGATGACCTGATACTGACTCCCTTTCTTGGTTGCCTTCTGAATGAAGGTGTCATGCGGCATCGAAATGTAGCTCGCGATCGCCGAGTACAACGCCTCGGCGTCGGTGACCTTCGACGGATTAACCGCGATCGCGTACCCGCTCTTGAGTGTCGCCGCTGTTATCGTCGTGCCATTCTTGTCGGTAAAAAAAATCGATCCGCGATCAAGCAGCGGGTCAGCTGGTTCGGTAAACTGGGCACTCGCCTTCGCTTCGTAGGCGTGTCCGTTCATGACCTGCAGCATGTACAGTCGCCCGATGATGACGAGCATGACGGCACTACACAGCAGCGTCAAGACGCGTATCCGAGAGAGAAACCGTTTCGCCATATCCTCTACTGTATCGTACGAAGTGACAGAGAGCGAGACGCGGCGGTCGCATAGACGGTCGAAACGGTGCCGTTGGCGGGAGTCACGAAGCCCAACGTCTGCGCACGCTCAAGCGTCAGATCCTTTGCCGACGAGAGGTACTGCATCTCAAGATCAGCGACCTGCGCCGTCAAAACACCCACTTGGCGATCGGCCGTCGTGCGCGATGCCGTGTGTGCGACCGCAAGCAAGAGGAACGTCGCGTACAAAAAGACCGACAGGACGATGACGCCAACCAGCGCCGCATAGGCACGCGCGAGGTAGGCTTGGTAGAGCGAGAGGTCGTTGTTGAGTGCTATTGGTTGCATAGTTTTTCGATGATGCGCAGTTTGGCGCTGCGGGCGCGCGCGTTTGTAATCGTCTCTTTTCGGCTTGGGGGCACCGGCTTCTTCTCGACCAGTTTCCCTCCCCCGCCCTTTGCTAATGCCGAAAAGGCGCGTTTAACCACGCGATCCTCGATGCTATGAAAGGTAATGATTGCGATGCGCCCACCGTCGGCGAGTACGTTCCACGCACCCGCGATGCCGCGCTCGATGACCGTGAGCTCGTCGTTGACCGCAATGCGAAGCGCCTGAAAGGTGCGCGTTGCCGGATGGATGCGCCCTTTGCGATAGGCCGCGGGCACCGCGTCGCGAATGACCTCGACCAATTCGATGGTCGATGTAAATGGCTGCTCTGCGCGTCGCTCGACAATCGCTTTGGCGATGCGGCGCGAGTAGCGCTCCTCACCGTAGCCGTAAAAGACGTCGGCCAGCGTCGACTCATCCCACTCATTTACTATTTCGGCCGCGGTAAAACCCGATGCCGGCGTGTCGCCGTAGCTCATGTTGAGCGGCTCGTCGTGGAGGAACGAGAATCCGCGGCCCGAGGCGAGTTGCCCCGAGTTCCAGCCCAAATCGAAAAGCACCTTGTCGACTTTCTCGACACGGAGCTTTTTGAGCGCATGCTCGATCTCACTGAAGTTTGACTGCACCACCTGTGCGCGGTCGCCAAACTCGGCCAACCGTGCCGACGCGGTCGCAACCGCACGCGGGTCGGCGTCGAGCGCAATCACTTTGATGTGCGGGTAGCGCTTGAGCAATCGATAGCTGTGCCCACCCTCGCCTGCCGTCGCGTCGACGATGGTCTCGCCATCTTTGGGGTCGAGATAGTTGATGGATTCCTCGGGCATCACGGTAACGTGACCCTCGTGTGGGGTTTCAGAAACGACCGGCGACTGCTGTTCGCGTAAAAAACCGTCCTCCTCTCGACGGAGACGCCCTCGCACACGAACAGGAGTTGCAGGTTGTTTGCTCATACTGATGGTTAGAGAATGCCCAGTTCGCCAAGTTTCTCGGCCATCTGGTCGGCGTCCTTCTCGATGCGATCCTTGTAGTCGTTCCAGGTCTTCTCGTCCCAGACTTCGATGCGGTCCGACACACCTGCCAACACGACGCGCGAATTGAGGCCCGCGAATGTCTTGAGGTAATCCGGCACCAACACGCGACCCGCGCCATCGACTTCGCTTTCGACTGCGCCCGCCAGGATAAAGCGGCTGATACCACGCGTATCCGCCTGCCCGAACGGTAAATTGACCAACTTCTCGGCAACCTTCTGCCACTCTTTTTCAGGGAACACGAAGAGACACGAATCGAGACCGCGCGTAATAACGACCCTATCCCCCACCTCCTTGCGAAATTTGGCAGGCAACGACAAGCGTTTCTTGCTATCGAGCGTATGAAGATATTCGCCAATCAGCATAGGTTTTTTGCGGGTCTCCCACTTTGTCCCACTAGTAGTGAAGTATATGCCATTTCACCCCACCCTGCCGTACAAGTTATCCACAAAAACGGTGAATGTTCTATGAGCAATCCATCCTTTTGCGTCTTGCCTTTTTCATTGCTATGATGTGTTTATATGAGCAGCAGCGATGAATTGCGGGCGGAGCGGTTGAAGAAGCTGGCGGAATTGCGCGATGCAGGGGTCGAGGGATACCCGGTCGAGTCGAACTGTGAGCGCACGATTGAGGCGTTTTTGGCGGCCTTTGACGCCTTTGCCGAAGCCCCAACCACGCTTGCCGGGCGCGTTATGTCACTGCGCAAGCAGGGCGGTATTTTCTTTGCCGACATCTTCGACGGGACGGCGCGGGTGCAGATCGTGCTTCAGAAGACCGAGATGGACGAGACGGCGTTTGACCTCTTTGACCGGACCGTCGACCAGGGCGACTTCGTCGAGGTTGCGGGCGTTTCCATCACCACCAAGCGCGGGGCGCGATCGCTCCAAGCCAAAACCTGGCGCATGCTTTCAAAATCTTTGACGGCACTTCCCGACGAGTGGTTCGGTATCAAAGACCAAGAGACCCGCTTGCGCGAGCGCTACCTCGATATTTTGCTCGACCCCGAACTGCGCGCCATGTTTGTGCGTCGCTCTGCCTTTTGGCAATCGATTCGCGAGTTCTTGCTTGCACGTGCCTTCCTCGAAGTCGAGACACCGATTCTTGAAAACTCCCCCGGCGGTGCCGACGCGCGACCCTTCGTGACGCACCACAACGCGCTCGACATCGACGTCTACCTGCGTATCTCCGCGGGCGAGTTGTGGCAAAAGCGCCTGCTCGTCGCCGGCTTCCCCAAGGTCTTCGAAATCGGCCGCATCTTCCGCAACGAAGGTCAATCCAACGAACACCTCCAGGACTACACACAGATGGAGCTCTACGAGGCGTACTCCGACTACACCCGCGGCATGCAGATGATCCAGGAGCTTTACCGTCACGTCGCAACAAAGGTGTACGGTCGCCAGACCTTCACCATTCGCGGACACGAGGTGGATTTGTCGAAGGACTGGACCGTCATCGACTACGGCACCATCATCAAGCATCATTTCGATATCGACCCCATACACTGCACCGACGAGGAAGCGATTGCGGCAGCCGCGAAGGCAGGCGTTGACGTCGGCTCGGGTGCCAACAAAGCGCGCGCCGTCGACCTCCTGTGGAAGTCGATTCGCAAGACCTTGGCCGGCCCCGCCTTCCTCGTTGGTATCCCCGTCTACCTCGAGCCGCTCGCGAAGCGCTCGACCAAGAACTCCGATATCGTCGAGCGCTTCCAGGTAATCTTGGCCGGCTCCGAAGTCGGCAAAGGCTTCAGCGAACTCAATGACCCAATTGACCAGGCACAGCGCTTCGAGGCACAGCAGGCGCTGCGCGACGCCGGCGACGACGAGGCGCAGCGACTCGACCAAGACTACGTGCGCGCCATGGAGTACGGCATGCCACCAGCCTTCGGGTTCGGGGTCTCGGAGCGACTCTTTGCCTTCCTCGAGGACAAGCCCGCGCACGAGACGCAACTCTTCCCCCTGCTGCGACCCAAGCAATCAAGAACCCCGCCGCAAGCGGACGGGGTATAAAAGGAACACAGGCTCACTGCCACAGTGTGAGTTGCGTGGTGCTCGACGTCGTCTTTCCTTGGTTTGCGACGTAGCGTTCGACGGTCTTCCAATTCCCGCGTTCA
>CAISEE010000018.1 GCA_903884345.1 Candidatus Adlerbacteria bacterium
ACTCACTCGATGGTTCGTTCAAGAAGGTGAAGCTTGCGGTTGCCGTGCATTCGGGGCTCACGCATGCGCGGCGGATGAAACTTATCACGACACTGCTTTCGCCGCCTGCATAGCCTCACATTTTCCCATTAAGCCGAAATTGAAGTACCTGAATAGCGTTCAGATGATTTCGATTTAACGTTGGCACACCAGTACCATTATTGAATATAGAAAAATCAATAGACTTCAACAAATAGTAAATGTACTTCATGTCGTTTCCCTTCGCGTCTTTTACCCATAGCGTAGTATTAAGAGGCCAAAAATCCTTCTCAATGTACTGCCCACCACCAATGGAACCCGAACGTCCAATAACGACGCCAGGGCCCCTAACCTGCGACACATTATGCTGACCAATGACACCTGTCGATGCCACAACAGGGAATATGCCTGTAGTTCTGTCTTGCGAAGGCAAATCGAACCCTCTTTGAAGCACGAGGACATTCTGTAGCGGAATTTTGACTCGCTCAGAAGCCATATTCAATCTTTCTTAAATTTGTATCCATATTTCCTCGTTCTCTTGGTCTTAAGATTTCACTTTGCGCGAATGCTCCGTGTGCTACAATGACTTCATTATGACCGAAAGGGTCCCGAACGGCTAATTACCTAAGGGGCCCTTTCCTTTTTTCCTCTTACCTTTACCTTTTGCCAGCGTGTCAGTCTTTTTAGCGAGCACATCGAAATCCTTGTCCGCCCTGCTCGGGTCTTGCAAACTCTTTGCGTGGAAAATGTCGCATTGCTTTTCGGCCAGCTCTTTCGCCAACTCATGCGAAACTTTTCCCGCATCTTTTAGGATATCGCGATCGTTGAGTTTCAAAAAGCCGTGCAGCTTCTCTATCCAGTCCTTCATATACATGGGCACGCGACGCATCGCCTGCCCTTCGGCAAAGATCAAATATTGCTCAACAAGATTATTCAGTAGCAGCAATTCGTCCTCGGCAAGATAATTTTTGGCAATAGAAACCTCGTCTTTGGTTGGCTTTGCGCCTCGCCAATTGGTGAGTCCCATGTTGGGTTTGGAGCTATCCGCACGCTGTGCAACAATCTCAGCCGCAGTATTGCCAGTGATTGCATAGTGCACTTTATTCTGCACCGTCTTGAAAAAGAGAATGCTCTGCTCGTCGGTCGGGTCATAGTCGACACTGGTCGCATAAATATCGGTGATCTTTCGGTAAAAACGTTTTTCCGACGTGCGAATATCCGCAATGCGCCGGGTAAGTTCTTCGAAGTAGTCAAAGGGCAAGTCAGGGTTTTTTAGACGCTCATCATCCATTACAAAACCCTTGACTATATATTCACGAAGTCGCGCTGTTGCCCATTGACGAAAGGCGGTAGCAATCGAGCTTTTGACACGATACCCTACAGAAATAATAAGGTCTAAATTATAGTAATTCGTCGAGTAATCCTTCCCGTCTGCGGCAGTTGTCAAGAAATCCTTTACAACTGAATCTGGCGACAATTCACCTTCCTCAAAGATATTTTTGATATGTTGACTAATATTTTGTTTCGTTGTTGAGAAAAGCTCTGCCAATGTTGTCTGCGTGAGCCACACAGTCTCACCATCAAAACGGACATCAATTTTAGTCTGCCCATCTTCCGCTTTATAAATGACTATCTGTGAGGCATTATTTCCCATACTTATATTTCAAACCCAATCTTTTTTAAATTAGCTTTGATTTCCCTCTCCAACTTTGCACTCTCGACAAACTGCTCGCCAAGCTCTTTGGTGAGACGCTGCATTTTTTCCTCGAACACTTCGTCATCTTCCTCGACCTCGGCTGCGCCGACGTAGCGGCCGGGAGTCAGGACGAAGTCGTTCTTTTCTATCTCCTCGGTTGTTGCGGCTTTGACGAAACCCGCCACATCTTCAAAGCTGCCGTCCTGCTTTTTGAATTGTCGGTACTTTTCTGCAATGCGCGCAATTTCATCATCTGTCAGCTGCTTATTGCGGCGACTGATCATCTCGCCCATCTCGCGAGCATCAATAAAGAGTATTTTGTCGCTACGGTTGGCGCGGTCGCGGGATATAAACCACAACGTCGCAGGGATGCCGGTATTAAAAAAGAGCTGCCCGGGGAGCGAAATGACACAGTCGACGAGCCCTGCTTTAACAATCGCTTTTCGAATATCGCCCTCGCCGCTCGATTGGCTCGACATCGCGCCGTTTGCAAGGACGAATCCAGCCGCACCTTTCGGCGAGAGATGGTGGATGAAGTGCTGCATCCAGGCAAAGTTGGCGTTGCCTTTAGGCGGTATACCAAATTTCCAGCGCACGTCGTCTTGGAGCAATTCCCCGCCCCAGTCCGAAACATTGAACGGCGGGTTGGCGATCACAAAATCGGCTTTGAGGTCTTTGTGTTTATCGTTGTGGAGCGTGTCACCAAAAGCGATGCTTGCATCGATGCCACGAATCGCCATGTTCATTTTGGCGAGCTTCCACGTAGTCTGGTTGGACTCCTGACCATAGACGGCGATGTCGCCGATACGACCTTTGTGTGCTTCGACGAACTTTTCGCTCTGGACGAACATCCCACCCGAGCCACAGCATGGGTCGTAGATGCGCCCTCTGTAGGGCTCGAGCATTTCCACAAGCAGTTTGACGATACTTTGTGGGGTATAAAATTCGCCACCGCGTTGGCCTTCAGCATCGGCAAACATGCCAATAAAATATTCGTACACCTGGCCGAGCAGGTCTTTGCCACTATGCTTGCCTTCGTGCATCGAGAGCGAGCTAAATATGTCGATCAGCTCACCCAAACGGCGCTTGTCGAGCCCTTCTTTGGCGTAGTCCTTATACAGCACGCCTTTGAGTGCGGCATTTTCGCGTTCGAGCGCATCCATTGCATCGTCGACAACAACACCAATGTTCGCCTGTTTTGCCCCGTCTTGAAGAGTTTTCCAACGAGCCTCTTTGGGCACCCAAAAGACATTTTCGGCCAAGTACCAGTCTTTATCCTCAGGGTCGTAGTTTTCGGCTACTGCTTTTTCGTATCGCTCATCAAAAGAGTCTGAGATGTATTTGAGAAAAATGAGACCCAGCACAACAAATTTATACTCGCCCGGGCTCATGTTATTGCGGAGCTTGTCCGCCGCCTGCCACAGCTTCTGCTCCAAATCTTTAACGTCTTGAGTCATGATTGTTGAAAATTAAGATCGTTGTGTCAGTCTAGCAAATTCTCGGGCGAATACCATTACAAACCCTCCCTTGCCACCGACCCTCCAAAATAGTAGGGTACAAACGGATGGGGCCGGTCGCGTGGGGCGGCTTAACGGTCTTGGAGTCCTATTGAAAAGAAAGGTCTACGTTATGCAAGTCGTACATGCTTTTGGAACGCCGAACGTTTCGCCGGGCAAAGATCCGCCGCTAAGCATCTTTTTGGCGATACCACCTGTATCTGCCAAACGTCTGGAGGAGCTGCGGCATCATCTCGAGGGTCGCGGCTTCGATGGTATCGTGTACGTGCCACAGTCCCAATACGGTTGCGTGCGTCCCGGTACCTCGCAACTCGCCGAATTTGTTACGTGGACACAGCGGTGCCTCAGCCAAGCTGGCGTGATCGTCTGGTCGATGAATAAAGACGACGCGTGGCTGTCCTTCATATTGGGGGCCTTCCTGACCTCGGGTAAAATCTGGGTGACCTGCAAGATGGAGCTGTACACGCCGGTCATGCGGCTTATTCTGAGATCAGCCATGGCGCACGAAGTGCCGATTCACGAGACGCTGCTCGAGGCAATCGACGCGGCGCTTTGCAAGATTCGCGTCATCGAGTAAGACCGTTCGACGCCACTCCTCCGCGGGGCTCTTCATTGAGTCTCGCGGGTTTTCTTTTTCTTCAGGCAATCTACCGACTCTGCCGTGTACCGTTAGCGGATGGTTTCAAACGGCCGCGGTGGCCCTGCGACCATCAGTGAAAGGATGATGTCATGAAGATCGTACGGCCGTTTAACAAGGTGCCGGCTAAAGAGGCGTTTTCGCGGAGTATCTACATTGCGATACTGAGCGTCATGACCGAGAGCGACGTGGATGCGCTCGACGCGGGCCTGGGCTCGCTCAAAGCCCGCGGGTTTACCGGCATCGTGTTCGTGCCGAGCTCCGAGGGTGACATGCGATTTCGCTACTACGAGCGACTCGCCTACTGGGAGCTCGACCAACTCGAGCTTGCGGCGAGGGTCATCTTTTGGCTCCCCACCAAGACAGCCAACGTGCGCGATGCGCTGCGGACGCAGTTTGGGATCTACGCAGCATCGGGCAAGGCGGTCTTGTGCGGACCCGAGAAAGCCAGCGGGTTCGATTACCTGCGCCTCGTCGCTAACCGCTACCACGTGCCGAGCGTGTTTACGCTGGACGCCGCATTCACCGAAGTTCTGCGGCGCCTCGACTAACAAAACCCCGGGCAGCTCGCAAGAGTCTGCCCGGGGTATTTTGACGCAATCCGTCAGTGTCTGCGGATATGCAAGAAGATCCTCGTGGAGAAAAGGATCCCGCCGTAGACCAGGGCAGACGCGAACAACGTTGCCTTGCTGGCTGACACGCCTATGTACGTCAGGGCGCATCCCACAACAAACACAGCGAGAAGCATTGCACAAAGGACCGCACCACTGTGATAGAAGCACAGCGACAGAGGCATCAACGCGCTCGCGCGCCATGGCATCCTGTTTGAACGCTCCGACATGTCCATTCCTTTCCGCGTAAGCCAACACGAAGAGTACCACGAAATCAAGAACCCCGCCGCAAGCGGACGGGGTATAAAAGGAACACAGGCTCACTGCCACAGTGTGAGTTGCGTGGTGCTCGACGTCGTCTTTCCTTGGTTTGCGACGTAGCGTTCGACGGTCTTCCAATTCCCGCGTTCAG
>CAISEE010000019.1 GCA_903884345.1 Candidatus Adlerbacteria bacterium
GGTACCGCACTCACGGCATTTGTAGCGTTGCGTTCCTCTAAAATTGCCATTCTTTTTGGTGCGCACAGACGCACACCTGGGACACTTTTTTTGTAGTCATACCTTGATTGTAGCTGTTGCGTTGTGGTTGGGCCATGGTGAGGCAAAACAGCCTCACATTTTCCCATTAAGCCAAAATTGCCGTATCGACCCCCTCGCCCACCACGGTCGAGCCCACGGTGCGCATCCACAGGCGCTTGCCCTGGCTCCAGATTTTCATGCGGGACATCACGTACGAATTGCAGAACTCGCCCGCGAAGTACGCCACCATCGAGCCCAAGACGATGCGCGGCACCGCGCCAAGAATCGCATTATAGGCACCCTGATTTTGCCAAAACGCGGGCGAAGGCAGAATCCCCACCAAAAAGTATGACAATGACATGAGCGCCAGGGCGCCAAACCCTGCCCAAATAATGCGGCGCGAGGCGCGGTAGCCGTAGACCTCGGTTAAAATGTCGCCAAAAATATAGCTAATCGGGAAAATCAGCGTGCCCCCGTCGAAGATAAAGGGGCCCAGCTGCGTCATTTTGACGGCGACCGTGTTTGAAATAAGAAGCACGGTCACAAAGAAAACGGCGACGTAGAGAAAGTACGTACTTTGATGCGATGCGTCACGCGGGTTGCTGTCCATGGTTTACGCGTGCGCGGCGTCAGTTCGGGTAAACGGCGTAACCGCGATGAAGGTCGTGAAGTTGGTTTTGAGGTCATTGACCGACGCCTCGTATATATCCAGGTCGTATATCTCTGCGGCCGCAACCGACGCAATGACGGCCGAGGTCGGCGGCAGCACCCCTGAGGCCAAATCCTCCGCTGCTTTGGCGGTGTCGGAGTACTCAACCAGCTCGACCCCGGGCCACACGCGGGCGAGGTAGCCTTTGCACTGCTTGAGTGCCTGATCGTGCGAGACGATCTGCGTCACCTGCTCGGCGCGGGTGCCTTTTTTGACCAAAATATTTTGATGAATCTCGATTGCAAAAAGTTTTTCAACCTCGTAGCGGTGCCCTGCGGTGGCATAGACCGATTCGATGACAATCCCCCCGATTGAGTTGGCCACAGGCAAAATACCAACCGAGATATCCCCAACTTCCACGGCCGTCAAAACCGCCTCAGCGGTCACTAAATAGCGAAAATCAGGCTCAAAAATATCAGATTGTGCGGCAAACGCGCGGGCCGCTTCTTCTGAAAAACTCCCCCGAGCGCCACAAACCCCAATAATGACAAGCTTTTTTGACGCTACCGCCTCGGGCGCCATGTTTTTCATCGTCGTATCCATATCGTACGAAACACTGTACCATAAAATTCGAGAACGTTTAAAGATAAGTGTCAATGTTTTGGAAATCACGTGGCTCTATTGCGCCATTTTTTGATATGGATATACTAGTGGCGCAGGGCTACCTTCGATTTACTAGGGTCATTTGTCCCCATCATACGTATGAACAAACAAGATATCGCAGAGAAAGTGCACGGTGTTCTTGGCACTACCAAGGCCGATGCAGAGCGTGCCGTCGAAGCCATGATCGAAACCATCGTCACCGCTCTTAAGAAGAATGACGAAGTCTCAATCGCCGGTCTCGGTATTTTCAAGACCAAAGTCCGTGCCGCTCGCACCGCACGCAACCCGCGCACCGGTGAGTCGGTCCAGGTCCCTTCAATGCGCGTGCCGAAATTCCAGCCGGCCAAGGCGCTCAAGGAGGCAGTTAAATAAGCAATCTCTGTGCGAACAACAGAAAACCCCCGCATCCAAGGTTGGAGCGGGGGTTTTCTGTTGTTCTCCTTGTTTCGGGCATCAATCCGCGAACGTGTACAAAAAAACCGACGCATGCACGAAGCATACGTCGGGAGAAAGGCTTTTTTTTCGGTGACCCCGCATCAGGTAGAGGATGCTAGTCTGCGGACAGCTAAGAAACGGGCGCCAGGCTTCCAGACCTGATGGTGACGTCCCTCGTTGACACCGAGCAGGCGCTTACCGAAAGAGTCGCTGAGGTACAGCACACTGGGGCAGAACGAGATGATTTTGACGCTGCCCAGTTCGATTATTCTGTGCCCTCGCTGTTCATCCGGGTATTTCGCGCCAAAAGCCAAGAGATGCTCGGTTCTGGCCAAAATCCAATCGTACCCAATCGCGCGATCGACTGCTTCTGACAACATTTCGCAACCGAAGTGGACAATCTTGGTTTCGAACAGCTCGATACCGAGGCCGACCACGGGGAAGAAATACGGCCTAACGTCGGGGTCGATCCAATCGTACTGGCCGCTACCAATAATTCGCTCAGGCAGATCATTGTAGTCGACAGCAATCGTGCGCAGCTCTAACCGTGTATCGGCGTCGCTCGTGGCTTGTACCATGTCAACTTCACTCCTTACAGGCTATAGGCATAACAAAGAACAGGTTTCTGTATACCACTTAAAAAGACCGCGCGTCAAATACAATCGAACTTACTCTCGAACAAAGTGCCACATTTCTCGGTGCGGGATGGGAGAATCGAACTCCCCACCTCAGTTTGGAAAACTGATGTTTTACCAATAAACTAATCCCGCGTCTCTTGAGCGTACCAGGGCCGAAGCGTTGCCGCAACTCCGCGGCTTCCCTGCCCTACCCCTGTAATTTCCGTTATACTAGGCGCATGCAGGCGCTTCTGACCAACCTCGCGAGCCTCGGGCGGCACATCGCCGTCGCGGTTGGAATTCTGCTTCATTTCCTAACCGCGCTCCTCGTCGGCGCGCCACACCTGCCCGCACCAGCGATTGAACCAGCGGGATATGAGAGCGGTACCACCACTCCCCTTCCCGCATCCACCTCAAGTTTGCAAACAGGCACCCAGGCGACCACCTCACCTTTGAAACGCATCCTCGAGGCGATTACCAACCCCAGCGGCGGCGCCACCTCGAGCGCGCCTGCCGCGCAACCACATCCCGACACCACCGCGGTACCCGTTGTGGCTCCCCTGCCGCCTGAACAAGTAAACACCGACACACGTAGAGCGCTCGTGAACATTCTCTGCACCACGCGCGCAGGCGGCTACCTGCATCCGATTTCCGGCTCGGGCGTCATAGTGGCAAGTAATGGCATCATTCTCACCAACGCGCACGTGGGGCAATACTTCCTTTTGCGCGATTACCCCACCCCCGACAACATCTCATGCGTTATTCGCATGGGTAGCCCCGCCAAAACGCTCTATACGGCCGAGCTGCTCTACCTTCCGCCGGCCTGGATTTCGAAAAACGCGCAAGAGATCAATGCCAGCCAAGCGATGGGCACGGGTGAAAACGATTACGCCTTCCTGCGCATCACGGGGCGCACCGACGGCTCGCCACTGCCCACCTCCTTCCCTGCGCTCGCAATCACGACCGACGAGCCTATTCCCACCGATCCGGTACTTTTGGCGGCCTACCCGGCAGGCTTTCTCGAAGGTTCGCTCATTGAGTCAGACCTTTATGCCACGTCAGCCCTGACGACGATTGCAGCCGTGTTTACCTTCGCCAACGTGCACAACACCGATTTGCTCTCCTTAGGTGGCACCGTAGTGGCTCAGGCGGGTTCGTCCGGCGGCGCGGTGGTGCGCACCCAAGACGGCGCACTGGAAGGACTCATTGCAACCGCCAGCACCGGCACCACGACCACTGACCGCGACCTGCGCGCCATCACCCTCGCTCACATCAACCGCAGCCTCATTGATGCGGGGCAAAGTGGCCTTGTCGACCTCCTTTCGGGAGACGCAGCAAAAAAGGCGGCCGCGTTTAATACGACAACCGCCCCGGCGCTTACACAGACGCTGCTTGAGGCACTGAAGCACCCAGTCGCACAACCTGCGCAATAAAGGTGCGAAGGAGTGTTGAAGCTTCGGGCGAGGGTCGCACGGTTGCCTCGCCAAAACAACCCTCCGGCAAATAGGCCGCCGTGCCATCGCACCGCTTGGCCATGTCGGCATCGGTCAACTCGGGGTGAAACTGTACCGTGTAGGCACGGCTACCGTAGCGCAGCGCACTCACGCGGCACATATCGCTCTGCGCGAGCAAGACCGCACGCTCCGGCACCGCCGAGAGCGAATCTTTGTGCCCGTACTGGCCCAAAAAGGTCGCGGGCAGCGTCCCAAAGAGCACGTCGTGTGTCCCGGCATCGGTCAGCGCAATCGCAAAGGTGCCGCGCTTCTTTTGTGCAGGATCGCACACGACCGCCACACCGCACGCTTCGCCAACCAACTGATGACCATAGCAAATACCAAACAGCGGAAACTCGGTCGCAAGCACCCACTCGATGAGCGGCTGCACGCGCGCAAGAATGCGTTGTGAGGCCAGTCGTGCGGCGTCATTGGGCTCGCGACCCCCGTCGAAATCAAAATCGCTGGAGCCGCCGAAAATGACACCGTCAAAACCCGCAAGTAGCGCCGCCGGATTCTCCCAGGCGAGCGTTTCATCAAGCGACGAAACAAATGAGAGCGCCGCCTCCTCCCCTATCGTGCGCCGATATTCAGCTTGTTCAGTATTAATAAGGGTTGCGTCAGTACGTGATTGTACGATGAGTATTCGCGGCATACCGAACCAGTATACAAAAAAATTCCACCGCGGCTATCCACGGGCCCAGCGTGCAAAGATGCCACACGGCAGCGCGCGATCACTCCCCGCCTCGGCGATCGAGAGGTCGCCGAACTCGATCATGCCGCCGAATCGTTTCACGAATAACTCCAAATTGTAGGCAAAAGCCACCGGCGAGTACCCTGCCGCATAGCCGTTCACGAGCACAAACAGCGGATTCTCCGAAAGAAGCTCCAGACACAGCGGCAAGAGTTCGAGCAAATGCTTCTCGATCTTCCACAGCTCGTTGTTGGGGCCGTGGCCAAACGCCGGCGGATCCATGATGATGGCATCGTAGCGATTCCCCCGCTTGATCTCACGTTTCACGAATAACAAAACGTCCTCGATAATCCAGCGTATCGGTTTATCGGCAAGCCCCGAGAGTGCCGCATTTTCGCGCGCCCACGCCACCGCGGTTTTCGACGCATCCACGTGCACCACCGAGGCACCCGCTTGCGCCGCTGCCAGTGTAGCGCCCCCGGTGTAGCCAAAGAGGTTGAGCACCGTGACCGGTCGGCCGGCACCTTTAATGACCTCACGCGACCAATCCCAGTTTGGCAATTGCTCGGGAAAGAGCCCCGTGTGTTTAAACGACGTCGGTTTGATATAGAAATCGAGCCCGCCGAAGCGAACCGGCCACTGCGCCGGGAGCGGACGTTTCACGTGCCACTCCCCTTCGCGGCCCTCGCGCACGTAGACCGCGTCGGCCGAGGCCCACTGCGCAGGCGAAAGCCGCTTCTCCCACAGCGCCTGCGGGTCAGGGCGCACAAGTACAACGTCTCCGAATCGCTCGAGCTTCTCCTCCCGTCCCGAATCCAACAACTGGTAGTCGGGTGTGATCGGCGTCGTGAGGGTGGTGCGTTCCATGGTGTTTCCTGGTCGGGCCGCCGAGAATCGAACTCGGTCAACCTGCTCCCAAAGCAGGTGTACTACCGGTATACTACGGCCCGTGAACAGAGCTACTCTAGCACGGTACTGCCAAAACTGAAACGTGTCCTTAATGACTGTCCTTTAAAGGACTATATTTTCCAACACTTCAACTCGTGCGCGACGCGTCGAAAAGTCCAGGTAGACGCAGGCCAGGTCGAGCTGCCACGCTTGGGATTCGGGAATTTTGCGATCCAGCAGGTAGGTCTGGATCGCTCGGTGGAGCCGCCGAACCTTATGTTCGTGCATATTCTCCTCGGGGCGCAGCGGTTCACGTGTAACACTCCCCTTGGGTTCACATGAAACGGTCTTTACTTCGACGAACCGAAGCTCGTCCCCGCGGCGAATAACGATGTCGATTTCGCCCCAGGGCTTGAGGTAATTGCGCTCCACGACGACATAGCCTTGTTTTTCATAGTATTTGCAGGCGACCCCTTCGCCAACATCCCCCAGCGCGCGTTTTTTAGTGGTAGCCATGGTTACACGTGAAAACGTTTCTTAAGAAACACCGCCCCGTGGTTCTTCATTAAATACACCTTAAGGACGTGTCTTTAATGCACATCTCCCCAGAGTTATCCACAGTTTTTCAGCTTTTCCACGCATTTGCAAGGGGATTCTTATCCACAACCTAGCCAGTCTTTGACCGGCATGGTGTCTTGTCGCCATCGGACAAAGGCGTCTGTGACTCTAATGAAGACCCAGAGACGAACCCGCCCCCGTCGTTGTAACGACGGGGGCGGGTGGGCTGCCTGGGAACCTCCTCTCGGTGCGGATAGGGAGAATCGAACTCCCACCTCGTCCTTGGCAAGGACGCGTCCTACCATTAAACAATATCCGCGAACGCTCACACTATAGCATACCCCACAACGGTTGCGCCACTCCTGTGTTTACACTGAGCGAGCGTCAGCGAGTCGAATGTGCTCCCGGAGGGATTCGAACCCCCAACAACTGCTTCGAAGGCAGGCATGATATCCATTTCACTACGGGAGCGTCCCTCCATCCTATCCTCAAAGACGTAATATTCAAAGTCTTTTGGCAGATATCTGCTAGAATATGCCTATGGCAGTCGATTTTACCCGGGTCCCACAGGAGGTTTCACGAATAACGGCCGCACTCGAGGCGGGCGGCTTTGAGGCGTGGCTCGTGGGCGGCTGCGTGCGTGACCTCTTCATCGGCCGCACGCCAAAGGATTGGGACGTCACCACCAACGCGACCCCCGAGCAAATTCAGGGATTGTTCGAAAACACCTTTTATACCAACGAATTTGGCACGGTCGGCGTGGTGACCGAAGATGCCCAAGACCCCACCTGCAAAGTGGTCGAGGTGACACCGTACCGCGTGGAAGGGAAGTACAGCGACGCCCGACGCCCAGATAGCGTTATATTCAGCCAAAAAATCGAGGATGACCTGGGTCGGCGCGATTTCACCATCAACGCCTTAGCCTACAACCTCTCGACGAGCCAACTACTCGACCTCTTTGGCGGCATCAAGGACATGCGCGAGGGCATACTGCGAGCAGTAGGGGACCCGCACGAGCGCTTCGCCGAGGATGCGCTGCGCATCATGCGCGCCGTGCGCCTCTCGGCCGAGCTCGATTTTGCGATTGAGGAGGGGACGAAGGCCGCCATGCAGGCGCAGGGCGAACAGTTGGGGAAGATCTCCAAAGAGCGCATCCGCGACGAGTTCGTCCGCATCATCAACTCGCCAAACCCCCGAAAAGCCCTCGAATTGGCGCACACACTCAATATTTTGCGGTTTATCGCACCTGACATCGAAGTGGGGAAGGGAATCGCACAGAATCAGGCCCACAGCTTTGACGTCTTCGAGCACAACTTGCGGGCGCTCCAGCATGCCGCCGACAAGGGGTGGCCATTCGACATTCGCATCGCGGCGCTCTTTCATGACGTCGGCAAACCCGCCGCGCGACGCTGGTCGGAGGAAAAGAAGGACTGGACCTTCCACGGCCACGAGGTGGTCGGGGCCAAAATCGTCAAAAAAGCCTTAGATGGCCTCAAGTTTCCACGTGAAACGGTCGAAAAGACCGAAAAGATGGTGCGCTGGCACATGTTCTTCTCGGACCCCGACAAAGTAACGCTCTCGGCCGTGCGCCGCATCATCGCCAACGTGGGCCGCGAGAACATCCAAGACCTGGTCAACCTGCGCGTCTGCGACCGCATCGGCACCGGCCGCCCCAAAGAGCAACCCTTTCGCTTTCGCAAGTACCAGTCGATGATCGAGCAAGCGCTCCACGACCCGATTTCAGTCGGCATGCTGGCAATCGACGGCCGTGGCCTCATGGAGGTCACCGGCGAGAAGCCGGGCCCGCGCTTGGGCTGGATGCTCCATGCACTCTTGGAGGATGTCCTAGACGACCCGACCCGTAACACCACTGACTATTTGCATACCAAAGCGAAGGAACTCGCCACGCTAAACGATGCCGACTTGCGCAAACTTGGCGACGAAGGAAAGGAGAAAAAAGACCAGTTAGAAGAGGAAACCGTCAAAGACATTCGCAAGAAATTCTTTGTAGAATAAGGGTCATTCGACCACGTGTGTAGTTATCCACACATATTGTCCTTGATGTCCTTTACGCTGTCCTTGAAGCGCGCTACATTTACTGGTAGATAAATAACGCGTCGAGAAATCGAAAGAGGTACTTCAGCCCTGCAGTACTTCAGAAGAATTCAAGATTTCGTTCAGTTCTTTGGAAAGAAGAAGCGCGCACATCGTGTCGCCTTCCTACATAATATCTGTGCTCGTTCGCAGATTGAATCGCATACGTATATCCACAACTTTCTACAATATTTGTGAATAAAGAGGTATTACGTTTCAACTCAATCAACCCATATATGCATGTATAGTTCTTGCATCTATGAGATCCAATAGTTAGTTCTTTCGTTCTTGATATGATTTAAGAAGACACCGACACAATCAATAGTCTCCGATTTCGGCAATTCTCCAATCCGATTCGGAGACTTTGTTATTTCTATATATGAAGCCCTACAATCGCGATGAGAGGCCCCAGAGCACCTCAAAAAAGCGTCGGTAGCCGTCGGCAATGAGTTGATTTGAAAATACAAACGAGACGACCGGGTCGCCGTAGAGGTGAAATACGATTTTATTCAGCACAATATCCGTCTCAACCCCTGAGGCAGACTCCGGCAGGACGCGAATTTCAAAAAAGCGGCGCGATTGCGCCATAACCTGCAGGTAGCTCCGGTTACCGTTGGTACTGATGTAGCGCACGGTAATTCGCTTGTTGATACGCAGCCGCTCGAACTCATCGAGCTCTGGGCCAAAGAGCCCCACGTAGGTGTCCTCGGAACCTCCGAGGACGTCGATCGTGCTTCCTTCGGGTAGTGCCTCCATTATTGCAAACTCATTGGCAACGAACGCAGCCTGCCCCTGAAAGATCTCGAAGCTTTGCTCGTGCTTGCCGGCAAATTGCCGATGGAGCTGCCGTACGACCGAAAGGGCAGAAAGCCGCTTCTCCTCAACCAGCGAGAGAATCCGCTCGGGGGAGCCGGCGCTAAACTTCTTGCGCCCATTCAGGATGACATGCCGCGCAAGCCCGAGTGCCTCAAGCCGGGTGAGCGCGTCATAAACAAACTGCCCATGGAGCCCGGTGGCGCGGATAAGCACCGAGGAACCGACATCCTGGCGGGGGAGCAGGGCCAAATAGACCAGTCCCTCCTTCTCGGAGAGCCCCAACGACTGCAATTTTGCCAACAAATCCTTTGTCGCAATATCATCAACAGATTTTGACATAACGTCAGTATATCATTGTTTCTAAACGCGCAATCATCAATTTTTTATCATCAATAAATCTTGACACACATTTATATCTATGCTACACTTTATGTGGAAGTAAAGGGCGTCTCGCCTTGTTAGACCGCAAACCGCGGTGAACCGCAACGTTGAAAGAGAGGGTGTTGTGTTGAACAAGTTGGCTGAAATCATTGTAAAAATAATTCTTGTGCTTATTGTTCTCTTCGTTTTTTTTGTGGTAATTGCAGGTCTGATTGTCTTCTTCACGGACAAACACGAATGGGTCCTGACCCAAACCTTGCAGTGCGACAGACTCCGATCCGACTTGGACGGTAGGAACATAACTTGTCTCCACCAGGGGATTGAAATACCAATCCCTGATTACGCCAGAATAACCGAGAAGAAGGGAGGGGTTGTCGTAGTTTTTGAGAACAAGGTTCCGTAAAGCGGGGCAATCCCGTCGGTGGTCGGTCTTAACAAAAGGCCGACCATTTCGTTTTGTACGTAGATGTGTCGGGCGAAGGTATTTAGCCTGCAATCTCCAACACTACCGGGCAGTGGTCGGAACCCAGGACCTGAGGGAGGATGGAGGCGGAGACAACCTGGGGGATAAGGGCCTGTGAAACAAAGAAATAGTCGATGCGCCAGCCGATGTTGCGGGCGCGGGCATTGGCCCAGTGGCTCCACCAGGTGTAGTGGCCGGGGCCTTGGGTACAGAGCCGGAAGGTGTCGGCGAACCCGGCCGCCAGCAACCGGTCAATGCCCTCGCGCTCCTCTTTGGTGTACCCATGTTTGCCCTCGTTGGCTTTGGGGTTGGAGAGGTCATCGGGCCCATGCGCCACATTGAGGTCGCCGCAGAAGACCACCGGTTTGACCTTCTCGAGCTGCTGCATGTATGAAAGAAAGGCCGGATCCCACTGTTTATGGCGCAAATCGAGGCGGCTAAGGTCCTCTTTGGCATTGGGGGTATAGGATGTCACCACAAAGTAGTCATCTAATTCAACCGCAATCACGCGCCCCTCTTGGTTGGGGTCGCCGTAGCCGTCATTGGCAAAGCCATATTTTGCCGAAATCGCCTCGGGGAAGCCAAACGCGACTGAATGCACCGTAATGTCTTTCTTTACGAAAATAGCCGTCCCGCTATAGCCTTTTTTGGTAGCCGAGTGCCAGTACTCCTCATACTCGGGCAAATCGATAACCGCCTGCCCCCGCTCGGCTTTGGTTTCTTGTAAACACAGGACATCAGGCGCGTGTTCCTTCATAAACGGCCCAAACACATCCTTTTTGATGACCGCCCGAATGCCATTCACGTTCCACGAGATGAGTTTCATGCTCTTTATAGTAGCAGAGATGCGGTACTGTACAGCGTGGCTGTGACTTCACGCCGAAACCATTTCGGTCGGCGAGAATTATACGTTAGTGAACACAAGTTCTTAGGAGACTTTTGATGCAGAGAAACCAAAGGGAGATGTTCGCCCTGTTTGACCAGGCCGAAAGCATCCTCAACTCTCCACGCGAGCTACGACGTCGCGATCGCTGGATTTTCGAGCACGTATGCCCCGGCAAGTCGGAAGAGGAGATCAACGCTATCCTGTTCGCGTTTATGCGCGACGCCTCAACCTGCCCCGTGGCCGCCATCATGTTCTGCGAGAACCTCATCGCCGAGCACACTGCACTCGCAAGGGCGGCGTAATGCAGCCCATAAACGACTACCGCGCAGCCCTCACCCGGCTGCGCATTTCTTTTCTTACTCCTTCGCCATGTCCCAGAGCATGAAGAAGAACTTCTTGTAGTCGTCGGCGACGGTTTTTGATTTGAGAAAGTAGACCTGCGGCGGGTTGCCGAAAGTGTAGAGCGTTACGGTGTCAAAGCGAATCACGGTTTGGACAATCGTTGCGGGCAATGTGTCGAGATAGCGGGTCTCAAAGCTCTCATGAAAGACGCCTGCAACCCGGCCGGCAAGCCACGAGCGCTCGCTTGGGGTGCCGACGTACAAGGTTTTAAGCCCCTTTTTGTGGGCGATTTCAGAAATTGGCTCATATTCGTCACCAAAAAAGTTGACGAAGACTTCCGATCCGCCGCCGATGATGTACTGCGTCTCGTCGTCTTTGAGGCTCGCGACCAACGATTCTTCAAACGCGATGACCTGCCGGCGGCCACGGTAGACCTCGAAATCCTGCTCGGCCCCGACCGATGAAATAGCATCAAGCTCGCGCACGACTTGCTCGGCCGAGGCGAGCTGTGCTTTGGCAATCCGCGAGAGCTGCTGCGGGGGGAGCGCTTTGTATACTTTGCGTGTCCCGCTTCGCTGAAGCTTCGCAGGATGAACACACGCCGACAACTCCTCAACCAGCTCCATTTGGAGCAGCTTTTGCAGGGAATTGTGCACGTACTGCCGATGCATCCCAAGCCGCAGCGCAATCTTTGAGCCCCCAAACTCCGTCCCGCGCTCGAGCAAAAACAGATACACCTTCCCGTCGTTCTCGGTGAGCCCCATCCCACCCATTTGCGACAGTAGTACGTTTTGGTCTGTCATATGTGCTTATTACAATATACAAAGAAGCTTTATGCCGCAAGTACTTTATGCACTATTTTCTGTCTTTTATCTGTTTGACACACTCTTTACATTTTGCCATACTGTTGCCAGGTAGAAACGCTCCTGCGGGAGCAAACTTAGAAGGACTTTGACAATGGTTGATTTCGAACGAGTCGGCTTTTGGTTTGCGGTGGTCTTATTACTTCTCGCGGGTGGCATACTACTCTTCGAACCACCACTAACTGAGGAAACTGCTGCGCCATGGCTTGAGATGTATGCACACCAGTACGCCTGCGCGCAGTGGCACCAAGATGAACGAGGTGTGTTTGATGCCGCAGTAAAATACAACGATATCGTCCGAAGTATACATGGGGATGATGAACGGCGGCAGCTTCCTCCTCATCTCGTTCTCGACCCCTATCTCGCAGAGGCCGTCAAAGAAAGCGGCGACTGCGGGTACCACAAAACGTCACCACGATGAACCCGGGTCGCTGTTGGGGTGGTTCCCGGCAGCAACCCGTTGTTATCTGCAACAAGCAGGAGAAAGAGATGCCTCGTAAGAAAATGAGGTGGTTTATTGTGGCGCACGAACCCACCGAGTATGGACCAACCGAGTGCGTTGGTGAGAAAACCGGCTATGCCTCCATAGAACGGGCAGCCAGGGAAGCCAGGGGTATTCTTTTTCTTTCGTCCTCTCATCCATATATGGTGGTGTGTGGAGCAAAAATATCTCCACTGTGTGTTGTTTCAGAGGATGGTAAGCGGCGAGAAGTGATTAGTCCACCATATCAACCGGAGGATAACCGTGTACGAGCAACCTTCGATGAGCTGCTCTCGAATATGGGCCTTTGAACCCCTATAATCCGGCGACGAAATCACTTACACCACCCGAGCCATGGAGGCCTCGGGTGGTACTTTGTTATTCATGTCACTATATAACTTTACTCCCGCCTTCGCTTCCCATGAAACGCTTTGTGGACTTCGCGCAAATGCTTGTCGGTGATGTGGGTGTAGACCTGGGTGGTGGCAATGTTGGCGTGGCCGAGTAACGCTTGCACGGAGCGCAGATCGGCGCCATTTTCAAGCAAATCGGTCGCAAAGGAGTGGCGGATGATGTGGGGGGTCACTTTGCGGGTGATGCCGGCTTTGATGGCGTACTGTTTGACGATACGCTCGACTGATCGAGGAGTGAGCCGTAAGCCTTGTTTGCTCTGTGACGCCGCGTGCGACGCAGGGCCAAACTGGATGAATAACGCATCGTCGACGTCGCCTCGGCGGTCGAGGTAGCGTTTCACCGCCTGTTTGGCCTCGGGCGAGAAAAAGACGACGCGCACCTTCTCGCCCTTGCCGCGCACCGAGAACTCGTCGCGCGAGAGGTCGAGGTCGCGATTGAGGTTGCACAGCTCCGAAACGCGAAGCCCCGTCGAGAAAAGGAGCTCGAGCATGGCGGTGTCGCGCAGGTTCGTGAGCGATTCACCCACAGGTGCCTGCATGAGGCGCTCCAATTCATTGGCGGTAATAAGGTCGAGGTCGCGGGCACCCACCTTGGCCAACTCGATGCGCTCGGGGTTGAGCGACTCGAGCCCCCGCTTGCGCAGGAACTTCAAAAACGCGCGCAGCGAAATCATGTAGTAGTTTTGCGTCTTGTGCTTCATGGTGCCGCTCGTCCCCGGTTCGCGGTTAAGGTAGAGGCGAAACTCGCGCACCAACTGCTCGGTGATGCCACGCGGGGTCGCGGCGCGGCTGTGGGCAAGGAAGCGCGAGAGGTAGCGGTCGTAATTCTCGACCGTTTTGACGCTGCGACCCTTCTCAATCTCCAAATACTCCAAAAACTCGGTTTTGAGGCGCAGGAGCTCGGTCGTGGCCATAGATGTGGCCATTTTACCACGGATCGGTGAAACCCTTGCAAAAAAACGCCCCTTGTGCTACATTACATTCCATGCTGACTAAGCGAAAAAAGGAGAAAGTAATTAAAGACGCGGCCATCCACGACACCGACACAGGCTCGGCCGAGGTTCAGATTGCTATTCTCAGCAAGCGCATCGAGGAGTTGACCGATCACCTCAAGAAGAACACCAAAGACAAGCACTCGCGCCGCGGGTTGCTCCAAATGGTCGCTGATCGCCGCACCCACCTCAAATATCTCGAAAACAGCGACAAGAAGCGCTATGGCGCCATTGTGAAGAAGCTCAATTTGAAGAAGTAATCACTTCTCACAAGTTTGCCGCACCGGGAGCTCGTTTGTATCGTATAGTTTACTATGTGAGGCAGTTTGCCTTTTGCCTCGCATTCAGAACTCGCGCATCGTCGCTTTCATCAGTCACACAGGGCATTGGGTCTACATTTACTATCGTGCATTAGCAATAGGGAACTTTTTCGGTTCTTTATATTTATATGGCTATCGTCAAACACAAAGGACAACGCGTCGGCATTTTCATCGACACGCAGAATCTCTACCACAGCGCAAAGAATCTTTACAAATCTAAGGTCAACTTCGGGCAGATCGTCAAAGAGGCACTCGCCGGCCGCACACTCATCCGCGCGGTGGCCTACGTCATCCGCACCGAGTCTGAAGAGGAGAAGGGCTTCTTTGAAGCACTCAACAAGGTCGGGATCGAAACCAAGGTCAAAGATATTCGCATCTTCGCCGGCGGCGCCAAGAAGGCGGACTGCGACATCGACATGGCGCTCGATGCCATTGGCATGTCGGCCAAGCTCGACGTTGTCATTCTCGCAACTGGCGACGGCGACTTCATCCCGCTCGTCGACTTCCTGCGCCGCGCACACGGCTGCCAGGTCGAGGTCATCGCATTCGGCAAATCGGCCTCGGGGCAACTCCGCGACGTGGCGGACGACTTCATCGACGTCTGCGAGAACCCGCGCAACTTCCTCATCGGCTACCGCGGCAACGGCAAACCCATGGGTCGCTTCGTCCCTGGGGGCTTCGGCTCGCACGGCGGGGCACCCACGCATGGCGCACCCAACGCCGAGGAGGGAATCGACATTGGCCACGAAGTCTACGACGACTCCGAGCCCGAAGACAATCTCGATCAGGAGCCGAAATGAACAACCTCGCAGCAAGCTGGCGAGGTATCAAAACAAGACAGGCTGATCTGCGTGCAATTTGATGTACTCCTTGTCTTTGCCTTGCGACTTGACGTATTCGAGCACCGCTCGTTCTGAGCCAGAGCGGCCGACAGTATTGATGAAATATCCTTTCGTCCAGA
>CAISEE010000020.1 GCA_903884345.1 Candidatus Adlerbacteria bacterium
CAAGAAGGTGAAGCTTGCGGTTGCCGTGCATTCGGGGCTCACGCATGCGCGGCGGATGAAACTTATCACGACACTGCTTTCGCCGCCTGCATAGCCTCACATTTTCCCATTAAGCCGTTATTACGTTTGCGATTGTAGTCGCTCTAGTTGGTTGGGAGCGTCGGCGCCGGCATCGCTGACGGATTGTGCACATCGAGAGCGTTTTGTGCCAGCGCGATGATTCCCCACACCGACACCATCACGAACAGCGCCGCCAAGCCCCAAATGATGTACTTGCGGCCCTCCTCGTGATTGTTTTTGTAGAGGTACTGGATGAGCCCCCAGAAGAAGACGACCATCGCGGCACCAAGTGCGATCGGGACGAGCATACCTGCGATACCCATAAGCGTCGCGATGATTTGCTGTACAAAGTCCAGAGTCTGTGCGAATGCGACAGCGGGGAACAACGACAGAACTGCGATAATAGCGGCGCGTGTTTTCATATGACTATGCTTACAAATAAATAAACGTTAATTATAACAGTGCGCAAGACCACCACCTTGGCAGACGAACCCCGCCAAGAGCGTCACGATGGCATAGGCTGAGGCCATGACGAACATCCCTGCAAGGCCCCACAGCATATGCTGCTTGCCCGCTTCGCCGTGCCCGCCACGGTTGAGGTCCCATAGAAACTCGATGATGCCCCAGACGAACAACACGAGCCCCACACCAATGAGCAACCGGAGGATCGGATTGAACACGACGGTGATGATGGTGTTGACGAGCGCTTGCATGACGGATGAAAGAAGACTCTAGCGAATGCCCGGGATGTGCGGCGCAGTCACGCGTGCGTTCGCATCGATACCAAGCGCGCCTTGTGCGAGCGTGATGATCCCCCACACCGACACCATCACAAACAGGGTGATGATACCCCACAGCATGATGTTCTTACCGTCGGCCTTAGCGTCACTTTTACGCAGGAACCTGATGAGACCCCAGAAGAATGCGAGCAATGCTACCGCAATTCCGAGCGGAATCAGGTTCATAAGAATGGTCTGAACCGCGTTGAGGAACGTAATGACCGGCGTCATCAACGTAGCAGCGAACACGAACGACGGCGTAAGAAGAAGCAGTACTGAAACGAGTGGTGTGCGTATTTTCATAAAGATATAATTAAGATACCCTCCCATTATACTAGACATCCTGGCAGTACAAGGGCGCTATTAACAGGTGCCAAAAGGGCTCGTTAGGTCCTAGCGGTTGTGGGGAACGCAGGCGCGCTCGCGGGTTGTGGCCCTGAGCTCGGGGTAGGTCCAGCATTCGGCAGCACCGCCGTCTGTATCATGGCAACAATCCCCCACACGCTCATGAGCACAAAGAGGGCCACGAGGCCCCAGGTCAAAATGCGGCGATCACGCTTGAACCCCGCTTCGCTACCCGCGTTGTAGATGAGGCGGATACACCCCGCGAGAAAGAGCAGAAATGCGACGGAGGACAGGAGCAGCACGACCGAATTGAGTTGCGTGAGAATTGCGTCAACCAAGCTTCCGAGACTGTTCCACATATATTAGTTGCAGGAGGTAAGGTTTTGGCTGCCACCCGCGACGCTGGCGACCGTTTTGGCGATGAGTTGGCCGAGCGTCCACGCGCCGAGGAAGACCGCGATGCCCAACAGGACGTACTTGAGGTTGGTTTGCGCTTTTTTTAGCCCCGCCGGATTGCCGCGCGCCAAGACGAAGAGGAATCCGGCCCACACCAAGAAGAGCGTCGAGACGGGGATGCCAATGATGAGGACGGCCTGCAAAAGGTTCTTAATCAATCCGCAGATGGTTTGGCTATTGAGCGGGTCGGTGAGCGACGAGCTTTGTGCGCCGACGCCACCGAGCTGCGCGTACGCGAGCCCGGGCGCGATGACAGCAAGCGAGAGGGCGATGGTAAGCGGGTAGGAGCGTTTGATTGAGGATATGAAAGACATGGTATTAAAAGATTATTTAGGCATCATCGTCAGCAAGGTTTGCGTCGTTTCGCCGACCGCAGCCTGTGGATCAGCCTTGCCGTTCACTACCGATTCTATCATGGTTTGAAAGAGGTCATCCGTCTTTTGGGGGTTGGGGTCAAGCCACGCGCTCGAGATGAGCGCCGCTTGCGCAAAGACGGCCGAGGCTGCCGAGGCAGAGGTGTCGGGGACAATGTCGCGGCGCACCGACGGGAGGTTGGTCGCCTGCATAAGAGCGCTAATCCCCGGCTGGGCACTGAGCGCGAGCGCCACCGTTGCGGCACCCGAGGGGTTGGCGGCGGCGCGCGAGATGGCGACGCCGGTTATGGTGCCAAAGGTCAGCGTCGCGCTCCCCCCTTTGATCTGCGGCAATTCGGCGACGCTGAAGCGCAGGTTGGGGTTGCGCGCCGCAATCGACAGATACTCGCTCGCCAGCCCGAAGTAGACGGCCGACGTACCGGCCACGAACGCGTCTTGCGATTGCGGGAGCGAGCGATTCCACGAGTACGAGGTTTTGGCAGGGTCGGCGAATTCGGTATAAAACTGGAGCGCCGAGACGGCGGGAATGTCCGAGGAGTTGTCGACACGAGAGCCCAAGACCGGCACCAACTTGCCGTCGGTCGAGAAATCGATGACCCGATCCCCCGCCTGCATGAACATCGCCGAGAGAATCTGCTTGGCATACATCACGTTGTTGTAGGTGCCGAGTGAGACGGCGCTTTTGGTCACGTTCGCCGAGCCGTCGATTTGCGTCAGGCGCGGCGCCACCGTCAGAAGGTCGCTCCAGTACTGCGGCGGCTGTGGGAATCCCGCCTGCGAGAACATATCGCGGTTCCAGTACATGACGAGCGGGTCGACCAAGAGCGGCATCGCGCTAATACCTTGCGACGAGAGGTACATGCGCCCCTCGTCGATGAACGCGCTCGTAAAGGCCGCCTGCGAGACGGTGGCGTACGGAATCGGCGTCACTTTGTCGGCAAAGGCGAGGATTTGATCTTGCGGCAGCAGGAAGAGGTCGGGCCCCGAGCCGCTCGCCATGCCGTTGATGAGGTCGGCCGTGTAGGTACTACCGCTCTTCTCGACGTACGAGACGTCGCCGAAGGTCTTGTCGTTTTGGCGCAGTGCGGTGAGTGCCGCATCCATTTCGGATTGGTCGACGGTACCCCAGATGACGACGTGTCCCACGCCACTACCCCCGTTGACGCCCCCTTGGGTCGCGAAAAGCCCGACGCCGAGGAGGATGAAGAAGACGAATGCGCCGGAGAGCACGATTTGAAAGCTGGTCATTTTCATACGACAATTGTGCGGGTTATTCGGTTTTTTTGCGAACGACAAATCCCCAGTGGTACCCGCCGGAGGCAACCTCGCCCTCGATCGAGAACCCGGCCGAGGTAAAGAGTGCGCGTGCATCCTCCTCTGAAAGCACATGGTCGGGATGCGGTCCCAAGCCACCGAACGAGCCCTTCCAATCGACGACCAATGCGTGGGCGCCCGGTTTGAGTACCCGATGCGCCTCATCGGCGCAGGCGCGCTTATCTTCCAAACCAAAGAGCAGGTTGGCGATGATGACGAAGTCGAACTTGGACGCGGGCAAGTGACTCCCGCGTGCCTGCTCGACGTTGCCGCAAATGATCTCGACGTTTGTAAGCCCCTCGGCGACCGAGATATTTTTGAGGCGCGTCAAAAGGTCGCGGTTGAGGTCGACCGCCCAGACGACGCCTTTCTCGCCCACCGCTCGCGCTGCGGCGCGCGTAAAGAATCCCGAGCCCGCGCCAAAGTCGGCCACGTGCATGCCGTCGTGGACGCCCGCGCGCTCGATGACCGAGGTCGGATTAAGAAACGCTTTGTGTGACATTCCTTCTATTGTATATCGAAAATTCATTTTCGACGCACGATGTCCACCCTCATTCTGATATTTTCCTGAACAGGTCTATAATCGCAGAATGCCCATCGAACAAAACGCCTACTGGTGGAAGACCGCCAAAATCTATGAACTCTACATCGACCAATTTGCAGGAAACATCCAAGGATTAATCGCCAAGCTCGACTACTTCACCGCGCTCGGTGTCGACTGCCTGCACCTCTTGCCGCACTACCCCTCGGGCGGGGTCGACCAAGGCTACGACATCACCGACTATCGCACAGTGCGAGCCGAACTCGGCACGCTCGACGATTTTAAACACTTAGTCACCGAGGCCCGCGCGCGCGGGATTCGCATCATCACCGACTTCGTCCTCAATCACACCTCCATGGAGCACCCGTGGTTTCTCGAAGCCAGCGCCTCGCGCGACAATCCCAAGCGCGACTTCTATTTATGGAACAGCCTCGACTACGGATTCGAAGGCGCGACGAACGCCTTTCCCGACATGAAGCCATCCAACTGGATCGCGAACCCGCAGACTGAGGACTATTACTTCGCAACGTTCTACCCCGAGCAGCCCGACCTCAATTGGGACAACCCCGAGGTCGAGGCGGCGATGCTCGCCACCATGGATTTTTGGGCCGACCTTGGCGTCTCGGGCTTTCGACTCGACGCCGCGCAGTACCTCATTAAACGCGAGAACACCACCAGCCGCGGCTTGCCCGAAACGCACGCCGTCCTCAAACGCATCCGCACACACCTCGACGAAAAGTACCCCGGCGTTGTCATCTTGGCCGAGGCCGATCAAGGCATTCAGCTGATGAAAGAGTACTTCGGCAAGGGCGACGAATGCCACCTGTGCTACCACTTCCCGCTCATGTCGCAGCTGTGGTTGGCGCTGACCGACGACTCGCTCGAGCAAGTGCACAAAACCATCGAACAATCCTTCGACATCCCCGACAACTGCCAGTGGGCGACTTTTTTGCGCAATCACGACGAGATTTCGCTCGTGACGCTGCCTTCGCAAGATCGCGCCCGCGTCGTCGATCACATCGATCCCGCGCACCGCTATGTGATGGAGAAAATGGGCCTCACCGCCGTGCGCGTCGCGACAGCATTTGGTGGCGACCCGGCAAAAATCCGCGCCGCGTTCGAGCTCCTCTACTCCTTGCCTGGCGCGCCCGTCATGTACTACGGCGACGAGATCGGCCTGCAAAATCTGCCCGTTCGGCCGGGAGTCACGGACACGCGCCTGTACGTGCGCGGCAATTTTGATTGGCAAGAAGCCGACCGGCAACAGGCAGATGCCTCCTCGCTCTGGAGCGCCATCCACGCAATCATCAGCCGCACCACAATCGCCTCGCCCATCACGCTCGAGCCGACCGAGTAATACACCTCGACAAGCGGCGCCACGAGGCATATAGTTTCTCATTGGTGGCCGCCTGATTGTCGGGCTGCCGTAGTACAAAAAGAGGTGTACTAGGTGATCAACACAGAGCATTACATCACCGGGCTTACTGAAGCGATTCTCGCTCACGTCGGTACAGAGACACGCAATCGTCCGCTGTCTGAGACTGACCTGCTGCTCATCACGATGCAGGTTCCAAAGATTCGACTGCACGGATTCGCGCGGTTTCGCCCGCATCCGCTACAACTGCTCTTCCATGACTTTAAAGACACGATGCGCGTCGTCAGGCGACTGCTTCCAGCCCGCGAACCGTCCCTCATCGCGGACGAGAGCATCTACCCGTGGCTGACCCCGCCGGAGCTCGGCTACTGGAAGAACGAGGTTCGTTCGACACTTTCGTTTCAAGCGCTGAAGCTTCACGCCCTGTGTGCCGATGCTAATGCACTGATTCAAAACACGACCATCCATTCGGCGCCGGTTTGCTGCGCACCGCGAGAGTACGTAGATTTCTTCTCCGAGAAGCGCCGCACCGAATTCGGACCGCTTGAGTTCGTTGAAGTCCAAAGCCTCACCGCATAGGCCCCGCCGCAGCGACCCGCGTTTTGGGTTCGCTGCGGCGGGTTTTCTTTCGTATGCCGCGAACCCGTTGACTTCACCGGCGACTCATTTATAGTGTCTCTTGGAAGGAGTTAGGGACATGTTTGACGAGTTCGATGATCTCATTGCGGCAAACGCGCCGATACAGCTCCCGTGGCTGCGGGACCCGCATGGCACCCTGGTCGGGCAGCCGATTCGAATCACGCACGACAAGACGATTCGAGGCACCCGAGCCGAGATCGCCTGGGCCGTGACCAAGCAAATCCTGCGCCACGGTGTCGAAGCCAACGCCG
This sequence comes from Candidatus Adlerbacteria bacterium, assembly GCA_903884345.1. GTDB lineage: Bacteria > Patescibacteriota > Minisyncoccia > Phycocordibacterales > SBAW01 > GWA1-54-10. The sequence goes on from CAISEE010000020.1 coordinate 6,135, forward strand.
CATACACCATAAGGACCGAGGTGATCGACGACACCACCTGCGCCACCTGGGTGCAACTACTCTTGATCACCGACCCGCACCTACTCGCCGCAGCAGCCTGAACTACCGCCGCAGACGGATATACTCCCCGTCTGCGGCATTTTTTTTGTTCGACGAACAACCTTTTCCGCATCTATGGCTGGGGTTTTGCTATTTACATAGGTCGGTCCTTGGTAAACCGTGGAAGCATCTTTCCCTCCCAGGCCATGGGTGTGTGCCACTCGGCGACCGGGCGGGTGAATGTCTCGGCAATGGCGCTATCGTAGAGGGGTTGATACAACACCACCCACTCGTCGTCGGCGCTCCACGCTAATCCTGCGACGCGATAGCGATTCCCTGTCTTGAAATGCGCGTACACCTCGCCCGTTTTAGGGGCATCATCTGGCGGCGGCGATATTTCGTTGGTACTCATGCGAAGGTGACGAACAGGGCGATGATTGCGGCCAACCAGCCAAACGGCAAACATCCCGAAACGCCAATGAGGAATCCAAGGTCGTAGAACCAGCCCGCATTGTTGCGCGCGTACATGCCGATGTCGCCGTCGAACAAATGCACGGCAAGCGAGTACGGCGCCAAGAGCCCGTGCCAAATACCTGCCAAGAGCCCCGGTTGCTCGCTTGCACCAGCCGAACGCTCGTCGATGTACCCCAGAGAGAACGCCGACACCTTCTGCGGAACGCTCATAAAAGCCAGTGCCGCGACCAGCACCGACGCCACGACCAAGCGCATGTGTCTCATACGCACATTCTACAACAAAATGCGCGACACACGATGAAACCTTTTTACCGAGGTGAGTCCTCGGGTATGCATTACGAAAGCAAGTTGACCAAATGCGGCTTAATGGGAAAATGTGAGGCTGTTTTGCCACACCATGGCCCAACCACAACGCAACAGCTACAATCAAGGTATGACTACAAAAAAAGTGTCCCAGGTGTGCGTCTGTGCGCACCAAAAAGAATGGCAATTTTAGAGG